>JAJYFM010000038.1 GCA_021790895.1 bacterium | reverse complement strand
TCTTTCCGCCGTCGGTGGATTTATAGATTCCGTCGTTCGGGCCGCCGGAATGGAAGGTCCAGGGCTTGCGACGGAACTGCCACATCCCCGCGAAGACGATGTTCGGATCGGCCGGATCCATCGCAATATCGCTCGCTCCACTGCTCGGGCCGATATAGAGCGATTTCGTCCACGTCTTTCCACCGTCGAAGGTGACGTACACGCCGCGATGGACGGAGTCGGCATACGGATCGCCGGAGGCGCCGACGACGACATGCTGCGGATTTTTCGGATCGACGGCGATGCGCGAGATTTGGCGCGTCAGCGCGAGGCCGACTCGCTCCCACGTCTTACCGCCGTTCGTGCTTTTATAGAGGCCGGTTCCGAACGAGACATCGTTACGTGGGTTGCTCTCGCCGGTACCGACCCAGAGAACGTTTTGATTGGTTGGATCGATCGCAACCGCTCCGATCGCTCCGGTCGGCTCTTTCGTGAAAATCGGTTTCCAGGTTGCGCCGCCGTTGGAACTCTTCCAGACGCCGCCGCCGGCGGTGCCGATGACGTAGAGATTGGCGTTCTGCGCCGTCCCCGCCACCGAAGAGACGCGGCCACCGGTGATCGCCGGACCGATCTCTCTCCATTTCATCCGCGCATATGGGGCGGTCGCTGCCGTCGCCGGAAGGATACTTCCGGCGACAAGCAACGCACCCAACGCTAGAAACCGTATTTTCACTTCTTTTCCTCCGTTGTTACCGGCGTTAGTGAACGGTACCGATACCCTCGATCGGTTTCATACCGGCTGCTTTCATCTTCGCTTGCAGCGCGGGAATCATCCCAACAAAGGCGTTATATTGCCCGATTGCGCGAGCATATTTTCCGTCGAGGCGGTGCGCGAAGGCAACCGTCGGCGGCGTGATGAGCCCTTGAGCGTAGTAGTAGAGCTGCTCGAAATCTTCGCGCAGCGCACCCGGACGCTCGATGGAGTCTTCGTCGTTCTGATAGTTCGCCGTCAGAATATTGAACATGCCGCGACGGCTACCGGAGAGCTCGGCGATCGCCGCAAGCACGGCGGTGGCCTTCTTCGTCGTGGCAGTCTTTTGCGCCGTGGCGAGTTGCTTCTTCAATGCATCAAGATTATTGAGCATCGTGTTGATCTTGCCGAACATCGCCTCATACTTCATCGCAAAGGCGAAGGACCGGTCGTAGTCGGCCTGCGTAAACTTCGAACGCGGGTCGGGTTTTACGACAAATCGGCGCGTGTAGGTCTTCCCATCGAAGGTCAGTTTCGCGGTATAGGTACCCGGCGGCACCGGCGGCCCTTCCGGGAAACCTTGGTACGATTTCTTCGCCGCGCCCTTCCACAAGGCGACCCCGTTGGTGCCCCAATCCCACACATAGCGGTTGAGACCGACGGCATTGGGCATGCGTGGCACAACCTTCCCGGCGACTTTATGGGTGCCGGAGATCGAACGCATCAACTGCCCACGAGCGTTAAAGACCTGCAGCACGGGCGGAGTTTTTGCGTTCGCCGTCTTTTGATAGTAGTCGAAGATCGTGCCGAAGGGTGGGTTCTTCCCCACGTAATCGGTGTACGTGCCTTCGTCGTTTTCGTGTAGCGTGTATTGATAGGAGACACGAACCGGGAAGAAACGGCCGCCGGCAGCCTTCGCGCGCGCGAGTTGCTGGATCGGGGTCATGTTATCCATGATATAGATCGAACGCCCGTGCGTTGCGACGACGAGATCGTCGAACGTCGGTTGCATGCGGATATCGCGGACCGAAACCGTCGGCATACCGTTCTTGAAGTTCTTCCAACTTTTTCCATCGTTGAAAGAGATGAAGATCCCCGTTTCGTTGCCGAGGTAGAGGATCGACGAGTTTTTAATATCAGGGCGGATCGTCCGAACGAAGACATGCTTCGGCAGATTGCTCGCAATCGAGCTCCAGGTCTTTCCGTAATTGTGCGTTACGAAAACGTACGGCTTGTAATCGCCGGAGCGGTGACGATCGATGGAGACATACGCGGTAGCAGCATTGAACGGCGAAGGAGCGACGGTCTCGACGCGGCCATACGGCGGCACCCCAGGAATCAGCATCTTCTTCCAATGCTTTCCACCATCGAGCGTGAGGCCGATGACGCCGTCATCTGCGCCGGTCCAGATCTCGCCCTTGCGTACCGGCGAGCCTTCGATATCGAGCAGCGTGTCGCTATACTCCGCTCCCGAAACGTCGTGCGTAATCGGGCCGCCCGAGGGAATCTGGTGCGACTTCATATTTAAGGTAAGATCGGGGCTGATCACCTTGAAGCTCTTGCCGCGATCGGTGCTCTGGAAGACGACGTTTCCGCCGACCCAAGCGATATGCGGATTCCACGGCGCGAACGCGATCGGGGAATCCCAATTGAAGCGATATTTGCTGGTGCGCAGGTCGTACTGTTCTTTGACGCCCTGAATGTAGGGTTGCGCCGACCACTCATCCTGCGTCTTCTTATTCCATACGACCACGGAGCCGTTCTCCGAGTCGCTCCAAATGTAATTCGGGTTGGAAGGATCGGGAACCGACCACTCACCGTCGCCGCCGACGCTGACCTTCCAATATTTGTTGAGCAGCCCGCTGGGATCGAGCGAGTTTTCCCGCGCGCAGAAGGCGTTATTATCTTGGAGGCCCGCGCAAACTTCATACGGATTCTCGTTGGAGAGCCCGACGTGATAGATCTGCGCGATCGGAAGATTCTTCGAGAAGAACCAATTCGCGCCGCCGTCGACGGTGAGGGCGTAACCGCCGTCTTCGCCGAGAATGATACGCGAGGGATCGTTCGGAGCGATCCAGATTGCGTGGTAATCGACGTGCACCGCAGTCGCAATCGGGTGGAACGTCTTCCCGGCATCGGTGGAGACCGAGGTCAGCTCCGAGACGGCGTAGACCTTCTTCGGATTCGTCGGATCGACCGCGATGTGCGTGAAATAGAAGGGACGTTGGTCGACGAGCGTGTTGTCGCTCACCATCTTCCACGTTTTGCCGGCGTCTTCGCTGCGCCAGAGGATTCCGTGTGCTGCTTCGATGAGCGCATAGACGTAATTCGGATCGCTCTGCGAAACGGCAAGACCGATGCGTCCGGTGATTCCGTTCGGCAAGCCGTTGCCGACGAGTTTCGTCCAGGTCTTTCCACCGTCGGTCGATTTATAGAGCCCGTCATTCGGACCGCCGCTGCGGAAGGTCCACGGTTTGCGACGGAACTCCCACATGCCGGCATAGACGACGTTCGGGTCGCTCGGCACCATTGCAAGATCGCTCGCGCCGCTATCGGGTGCGAGATAGAGCGTCTTCTTCCAGGTCTTTCCGCCGTCGAACGTGACGTAGACACCGCGATGAACGCTGTTCCGATAGGGATCGCCGAAGGCTGCAACCACCACGTGGTTGCCGTCCTTCGGATCGACGACGATGCGCGAGATCGAGCGAACGCCCTTGAGCCCGACCCGTTTCCAGGTGACGCCGCCGTTCGTCGATTTATAGAGGCCGTTGCCGTAGCTGACGTCGTTGCGAGGATTGCTCTCTCCGGTTCCAACCCACACCGTATTGTTGTTGCTGGGATCGATCGTGACTGCACCGATCGCGGCGACCTTCTGATTCGCGAAGACCGGCGTCCAGGTGAAGCCGCCGTTGATTGTCTTCCACACCCCGCCTCCGGCAGAGCCGACGTAATAGAGCTTCACGTTCGTCGCCGAGCCGGCGACCGAGGTCACGCGTCCGCCGCCTGCTGCGGGGCCGATCGCGCGCCACTTCATTTGCGTGTACGGCGGTGGAGGAGTCGGCGTCGGTGTCGGCTTTGGCGAGGCCTTCACCGCGCTCTTGGCGGGAGGTGCGCTCGCCGTGCCTGCGGCGCGCGCGAACGAGGGAAGAGTAAGTGCAAAAAGGGCTGTAGCGGCGAGCGCCCAGCGTACGGATGTGCGAGACAACGAGAACCTCCTCGAGAAGAGCGTCATGATGCTTGCTCGGGGAGTCCTCGAATGAAGGCCGCGCTCCTGCGAGCGCGGCCTCAAATATTGTTCAAAACTTCGCGAATCGTGCCGTTTTTAGGCAGACATCCGCGTCACCAGCACGTCCACATCGTCGCGACCCGCTTTGCGCACGAACGTAATGTGCACGCGCTGCGCACCCCAAGCGAAACGGAAGGTGTAGTCGAAGGTCTCGATACCGCCGCTCGACTTCGCAGCGAGGGTCGTAAAACGTCCCTGAAACTCCGGATTCGCGGTACAAGGAGCAACTTCAGTAAAGAAGTTCCGCCCCACTTGCGATCTCTGGTCGAGGCGCGCCATCTCCGCCTCGGTGCGATTGTAACGGCGAATCATTCCGTCGAGCCCTAATGTAATAACACCGATGGGCAACCCATCGATCTCTCGTGCGCTCATGGCTTCGACGCGTTCGATCAACTCTTTTTCGTGCATGTATGCTCCTTCTTAGGGAAACCTCGAACCAGAACTCCCTTCGCCGCGATGTGGTTGCGCCTACCGCATCGCCAAGCGCACGAGCACCTGCCCGGCAAAAGCAGCAAGAACACCGAGCGAGACGCTCGCGAGCACGTACATCGTCGCGATGCCGATCGTCCGATCGCCGACCAGCGTCACGGTATCGAATGCGAAGGTGGAGAAGGTCGTATAACCGCCGAGCACGCCAACGGCGAGGAAGAGCCGCAGCAGGGGCGTCATTCCCCACGACGATGTCGCTGCAAGCTCGGCGACGACGCCGATCAACAAGCTCCCGGTAATATTAATGAGCAGCGTGCCGAACGGGAAACCCGGCCCGACGCGCGCGACGACGATGAAGTTCACGATGTACCGCAACGCCGAGCCGACGCCGCCGCCCAATGCGACCGCTACGATTGCCTTCAGGTTCATCGATTCTCTCCCGTCGTCGGCAACCGCAGAATCTCGACGCCCTCAAGCGTGAGGAGTCCGCTGCTGATCGTCTCCTGGAGGATCGGCAGAATCGCAGCGATTTTTTCGGTGCTCTCGATCACTTCGATGACGACCGGCAAGTTCGTCGAGAGGTCGAAGACGCGCGCGGAATGCACGGTGCCGCTGCTGCCGAAGCCTTCGATTCCTTTAAAGACGCTCGCTCCGGTGACACCTGCAGCGCGCAAGCGATCGACGAGCGCAACGTAGGCCGGACGATCCTCATAACGGTCGCCTTCGTGGAGATAGACGCGGAGGAGTTGCACTCGGGTCATCATGTTCGGCGGGCTCCTTCTGAAGAACTCGATAGCTCGTCAGGAGTTATTGGCCCGCTGTGGGCGCTTCGCGTCGTGTCGACGCCGGGTGAACCCCTCCACCCCTTTCCCGTGCAGTGCGGTACGAAAATGCGGCGCTCCTGCCGTTACGGGGTACCGGTGCGTTCGTAATGCGGCACGTTGACGTGAATCGCATACCACTGGGAATAGCCGATAGCACCGATGAGCAGCACGAAAAAGAGGATCAATCCGACCCCCCAGGCGCGTTTGGCGGATGGGCTCATCTGTGAAAAACTGCTCATAGGGCTCTCTTCGGCACGCCGCGAACCCTCGGCCTCCATGCGGAGATACCGAACCCTGCTCCCCGCAGCCTTTGCTGTGGGCCTGCTCGTCCTTGCGCCGCTACGCCTTTGTGCGGCTCCCCGCCCCCAGCCGATTCCGGCGACGATCGGCAACGCCCGCGCCTACGCCCGATTTCTCCAGAAGGTCAACCCGCAGATGCCGCGCTGGCAGCGCGAGCAGCTCGCCCTCCACGCGCTTCGCAGTGCCTGGCACTACCATATCGACGCGAATTTGCTCGTTGCGTTGGTCACCGTGGAATCGAGCTGGCACACGCACGCCTGTTCGTGGGCAGGCGCGGTCGGCTTAGGGCAGCTCATGCCCGGAACCGCGGCCCGCATGGGCATCGACCCGCACGACCCGCTACAGAATCTCTCCGGAGCGGCGCGCTATCTCAGCGAGCAAGTGCAGCGCTTTGCGAAAACGCACCATCCCTATCGCAACGCGATCGCCGCATATAATGCCGGGCCGAAAGCGGTCGTCGAATACGGCGGCATCCCACCGTATTACGAGACGCAGCATTACGTCGTGAAAGTCACCCGCATCTGGCGGCGTATTGCCCGCAGCGTCCACACGACGCGCGGACTCGCGCTTCGCAATCCCACCCCCGACGAGCGCTACTGGATTTCGTCAACCGATCGTATCGGCTCGCCCTAAACCGCTTCCCCGTTCGGCGGCTCGCCGTAAAGACAACGCAGCGCAGGCATCGCGTGGGCGAGCCCGACCTTCGCATCGACTTTCAGGGAACGCACGCCGGCGGCTCGAGCCGCCTCCATATCGTCGTTCTTGTCGCCGACCATCACGCATTCGTGAGCGTCGACGCCCATCACGCGCATCGCTTCGAGCAGCATTCCCGGCTGCGGCTTGCGACAGGCGCAACCATCCTCCGGCCCGTGCGCGCAAAAGAGCACCACATCGAACGGGCCGAGCAACTCGACGACGCGCACGTTCACGGCCTCGACGGCGGCGCGCGAGATGAGGCCGCGCGCGACACCCGACTGATTGCTCACGATTGCAATACCGAGCCCGAGCCCGCGCAATTCGTCGAGCGCAGCCTTCGCACCGGGCAGCGGTTCGACCAATGCAGGATCGCCGTTATAGGGCTCGTCGCGAACGATCGTACCGTCGCGGTCGAGCAGCACTGCTGCAATCACGTCGTCGCCACATAGACGTCGGCGCCGCGCTCGAGAAACTCGCGGCTCTTTTCTTCCATACCCGCCTGCGCGTACTCACGTACCTCTTGCGTAATCTTCATCGAACAGAAGTGCGGCCCGCACATCGAACAGAAATGCGCACTCTTCGCTCCGGGCGCCGGCAACGTTTCGTCGTGGAACTCGCGCGCGGTCTCCGGATCGAGCGACAGATCGAACTGATCCTCCCAACGAAATTCGAAGCGGGCTTTCGAAAGCACGTCGTCCCGATGACGCGCCTGTGGATGCCCTTTGGCGATGTCGGCGGCGTGCGCGGCGATTTTATAGGCGATCACACCGTCCTTCACGTCTTTCTTATCGGGTAATCCGAGGTGCTCTTTCGGAGTCACGTAGCAAAGCATCGCCGTTCCAAACCAACCAATCATCGCCGCACCGATTGCGCTGGTGATGTGGTCGTACCCCGGCGCAATATCGGTAACCAGCGGCCCGAGCGTATAGAACGGCGCTTCGTTGCAGAGCTCGAGCTGCTTGTCCATATTTTCTTTAATCAAATGCATCGGCACGTGGCCGGGGCCTTCAATCATCGTTTGAACGTCGTGTTTCCAGGCGATCTTCGTAAGCTCGCCGAGCGTCTCGAGCTCGCCGAACTGCGCCGCATCGTTGGCATCGGCAAGGCAGCCCGGGCGCAACCCGTCGCCGAGTGAGAACGCGACGTCGTAGGTTTTCATAATTTCGCAGATCTCTTCGAAATGCGTGTAGAGGAAGTTCTCTTGATGGTGCGCGAGACACCATTTCGCGAGGATCGATCCTCCGCGCGACACGATGCCGGTCACGCGGTTGGCGGTGAGCGGAACGTAGCGTAACAAGACGCCGGCGTGGATCGTAAAATAGTCGACCCCCTGTTCGGCCTGTTCAATGAGCGTGTCGCGATAGAGCTCCCAGGTGAGTTCCTCGGCTTTCCCGTTGACTTTCTCGAGTGCCTGATAGATCGGCACCGTGCCGATCGGCACCGGAGAATTTCGTAATATCCACTCGCGCGTCTCGTGGATATTCTTGCCGGTCGAGAGATCCATGACGGTGTCGGCGCCCCATTTCGTCGCCCAGGTCATCTTCTCGACCTCTTCGTCGATCGACGAGGCGACCGCGGAGTTGCCGATGTTCGCGTTGATTTTCACCAAGAAATTGCGCCCGATAATCATCGGTTCGCTCTCCGGGTGATTGATGTTGCACGGAAGAATCGCGCGGCCACGCGCGATTTCGTCGCGCACGACGGTCGGCGCGAGCCCTTCGCGCACCGCGACGAACTCCATCTCCGGCGTAATCTCGCCGCGACGCGCATAGTGCATCTGCGAAACGTTGGCGCCGGGTTTCGCGCGGCGAATGCGGCGCGACTGCTTGAAACGAATATCGTCGAGCTCGCGCATCGCCTCGCGCCCTCGCTGGTAGATCGAGGTCGGGGCATCGAGTTCGATGCTATCGCCGCGCTGTGCAATCCACTCCGCCCGCAGCGGTGCGAGCCCGCTGCGGATGTCGGTGACGACGTTTTCGTCGCTGTAGGGGCCGCTGGTATCGTAGAGCGTGTGCGTGCTGCCGTCGGTCAACGCAATCGCCCGCATGGGAACGCGAATCGACGGCGAGCTACCGGGTGCATAAACTTTCATGGTTCTTCTTCCTCCGCCGGCATGACCCGGATCAGGTGCAACGGTCGGCGTGACGAGCCCGCCCTCTCAGCCCCCAATCGTGGGCTCCCGTGGACTCCTAGGCTTCGCGTCGCTTTCTCGGCGTCCTCGAAAGCAGCTGCTCGCTCGCGTCCTCGCGAAGTGACAAAATACACCTATCTGTTGCGAGCCGATAGTGTAAATCTTTTGTTAGGATTTGAGAGGAAGTCCCCCGCAATCGTGCAACTTGTGTCGCAGCAGCAGGTACCCTCCTCCTTCTCTTCCTGCAGTGTATCTGCTGCGCTGCACGCTTCACTCATTTTTTTCGTGGAGGATCCTCGTTTTGAGAACACCCGGTAGAATTCTCGTGGCGATGCTTGCTGCGTCGTCTATTCTCGCTGCTTGTAGCGGAGGGCATAGCAGCTCGATGCTCCCGCAAAGCAACATCGCATCGAATCCCTCGGTCCATCGCGTCTCCGCGCAGTCGGTACGCGTCGGCAAACCGCAGATTTATTATTCGCGTAATTATTTAGCCTCGCACCCGAGCCTCCAGTGGGGCCCCAACATCCATCGGACGATGGGAAAACTTCGCACCACGACGTCGAACCTGCTCTATAACGGCGGCCCTGTGCAGACCGCCCCGCAAGTCTACCTGGTGTTCTGGGGATGGCAGAGCCAGAACGACACGACCGCCGATCCCGACGGATTAGCGGCCTACCTCACCGGATTCATGCAGTCGATCGGCGGCAGCCTCTGGGTGAATACCGACACGCAGTATTATCAGACGCTCGGTGGCGCGACGACCTACATCGCCAATACGAATCCGCAGTACGCCGGCGTGTGGTATGACAGCTCGTTGCCGCCGACGACCTACACCGATGCACAGGTCGCCGCGGAGGCCCTCACCGCCGCAGCGCACTTCGGCACCTACAGCTCGAATGCGAACTTCGTCGTTGTGACGCCGACCGGCTACACGCAGAGCGGCTTCGGATCGCAGTGGTGCGGCTATCACAACACCACGACCGATCCTTCGGGCAATCCGCTCGCCTACACGAACCTGCCCTATACGCCTGATGCCGGAACCGGCTGCGGCGTCGGCTCGGTCAACTCGCCGGGAACGCTCGACGGTGTCTCCATCGTAGGCGGCCACGAAGAAGCGGAAACGCAGACCGACCCGGGTGCCGGTAACGGCTGGCTCGATTCGAGCGGCTCGGAGATCGGCGATAAGTGCGCGTGGACGAACCTGCAGAACTACACGTTCCCCAACGGCCAGACCTACCCGGTGCAGCCGCTGTGGAGCAACGCCAGCAGCAGCTGCGTGATCACCTACGGCTCGGTTGGCCCGACCCCGAGCCCGTCGCCGACGCCGGTTCCCACGCCGACGCCTGCACCGACACCGACCCCGTCGCAGACCCCAACGCCGGCTCCGACGCCGACGCCGATCTGCCACGGGCACAAGTGCCGCCCGTAACGCAGTACGCGTAGAACGCTCCGCGTTCAGAAGAGACGGCTCGCCACTCGGCGGGCCGTCTCTTTTTGTCATTCGATTTCTTCCCGCGTACCGGCGCTCGATTGCATCGAACGAGGGCCGGGTTTGCCGCGCATCACACCATCGCGTCGTGACGTGGAGAGGCAATAAGCTCGGTCATTCGAAATGCCTTAAGATCCGATCGAACTCGACGGACGGCCCTGAGAAAGTTGGCGCTTTTGCAGCTATTTGCTGGACCAACGACCGCGTTTTTAGAACATGAATCCACTGGTGGGATGGCGGAGCGATTAGCGGTCAGTTATCTCGATCTGTATGGTTCGCGCCCGTCGCCGTCCGAACAGAATTCTTGGACGCACTCGCTTCATGCAGTTGCTTCGCAAATCCGTCACATGAAGCTCCTTCGCAACGGCATTGTCCTCGAGATGCAACTCCCCCTCACATCGCGGCGACTCGATTGCATGCTCACCGGTATTAGCTCCGACGGCAAGCCGTCGGCGACGATCATCGAATTAAAACAATGGAGCATGGCTGAACCGACCGAAGAAGACGCATGCGTTGAAGTCGATTACGGGCGACATCAGAAAGTTCATTTGCATCCATCGGCCCAGGCTGCTTCATATGAAAGCTACCTCCGTGAAAACCGCGCCGTATTTTATGAAGCATCGCCTGTAGAATTGAGCTCGTGTAGCTGGCTTCATAATTTTCAATTCGATCCAACATCCACTTTGCTCGATCGCGACAAGTTCGGCGATATTTTAGACGCTTCTCCTTTGTTTTGCGCGAATACGACTGATTCACTCGCCGAATTCGTCGACCAAAAAATTGGGCACGGCCCGGGACTTGACGTGCTCGAGCGAGTTCTTACGAGCCGATTTGCCCCAAGCAAAAAACTCATGGAACACACCGCGTTGATGATCGCGGGAAGCCCTGTCTATACATTACTGGACGAACAACGTGTCGCGTACGAGAAGATATTGGCGGCAGTACGCCGAGCAATGCGTGGACGAGACCGTAGCGTTTTGCTTATTGAGGGAGGGCCGGGTACCGGAAAATCGGTCGTCGCCCTCCATGTCATGGCCGAGCTTCTCAGGCGTCACATTGTCGTTTCGCATGCAACCGGGTCAAAAGCGTTTACGGAGAACCTTCGGAAAACATTGGGTCCCCGTGCAGGGTCGAATTTTCGATATTTTAATAGTTTTGCCACCGGTCAACCGGCAGAACTTGATGTTATTATTTGCGACGAAGCTCATCGCATTCGTGAAAGCAGCAATCATCGCTTTACACCGGCATCAAAACGCAGTCGCAAGGCTCAAGTAGATGAAATTATTGACGCCGCGAAGGTTTCGGTATTTTTTATCGACGATCGACAGGTGGTGCGCCCCGACGAGGTGGGCTCATCTCGACTCATTCGCGATCATGCAATTGCAAGTGGAGCTCGCTTCGTTGAAGAACGGCTCGAGGCGCAGTTCCGGTGCGCAGGTTCAGATACATATATCGAATGGGTGAACGCGCTTCTTTCGACACAAATCGAAACGGTCGAACCTTTTGAGGTTATGAGAGGCGGCTTCGACTTGCAACTTTTCGAAAGTCCGGACGACGTAGAAAGCGCGTTACGAGCTCATTTAACCACAGGAGCATCGGCTCGCATGACGGCGGGCTTTTGTTGGCCATGGTCCTCGCCGCGCGATGGTCGGCTCGTAGACGATGTAAAAGTCGGAGATTATCGGCGCCCTTGGAACGCTAAACCTGACGTCGGTAAATTACCGCAAGGAGTTCCGAAAGCCAGCTACTGGGCTACCGACCCAAACGGCTTTGCTCAGGTTGGGTGTATTTACACTGCACAGGGATTTGAATTTGACTATGTTGGGGTTATCTGGGGTAACGATCTCGTATATCGTTCCGACCTCGGCGGGTGGCAGGGCGTAAAGCCTGCGTCCTGCGATCCTGCCGCAAAGCGAGCAACGCCCGATGCCTTCATGGCGTTGATAAAAAACACATATCGCGTTCTGCTTACACGCGGCATGAAAGGCTGTTACCTCTATGTACAGGACGCAGAGACGCGCGGCGTAATCGAAGAATTGCTTTAGCGAAGGACGGCGCCGCACGGCAATTGCACAGTCCTTCTCTCTAGGGGGCTGCGTCGGGTTTCGGGGAGCGTGAGGCTGCGCTCGATGCTGTGGTGAATTGGGGCGATATTTTCCCGCGCTGCCCTAACGTTCTCGCAGCCCAGCATGCTGGGCGCGATGCACGTTGGTTTGATTCTGGGTTCGTGTTTAGTTGACGCGGAGATATCGGTGGCTAGTTTTTTTTCGCCTCGTTTAGCCACGATCGCTCTCCGGCTACGATTCCTCTCTTTAACCCTCACTTGCGACGACGGCTTCCCCCCTCGCATTCGGCGCCTCGGCCTTGCAATAGCGATCTAACCGAGCCTATACTCGCTCTATCGTCGCCCCCGAAGCGGCGTTTGCTTTCATCCGGAACCGGAGGATCAAGACATCGTGAAATTACTACCACTCCGCGCAACATTACCGGTCCTTATTGCATTGCTGCTCTCCGCGCCCGCGGCCGCGGCAATCAAAAACGCGCCGCTGCATAAATACTTTCGCGCGGGCGTCGTGAATCTGCGGATCGATAAAATCGAGACCTACCCATCCTCGGCAACGACGAGCGTTCCCGTACTCGAGGGACAGGGCTTCAGCGGCCCCGGCTACGTCGTCATCACCGCGACCGAACAGAACCCGAGCGGCAACGCCGACGTCGGCGTTCCGCATATGGAGGTTGGCTTCGAACTCAAAGACGGCTCGCAGATGAGTGAGAGCACCCCCGATGCGATCAACGTCCCGAATACAAAGATCCTCGCCGCAACCTCGCTGCATCCCAAGCAACACATCGTGGTGAATTGGGTGCTCTCCGGCTGGACCGGCGCGACGCCGACGAAGATGTTTCTCAAAGTTTGGAATCAGGCGGGCTATCCGGGGCACTGGTTCCGCATCCAACTCAAACCCAGCGACGTCACCGCGCACAGCTAACAGGGAGTCGGCGCCGCAACCCCCAACCGCCGCCGCATGACGCGTGCGGTACTCGTTCTCGGTTTCGCGCAGATCGCCGTCGGTGCCGCGGCGATCTTCGCGCGCTACGCGCTCCTCGGCGGAACGCCGATCGGTATCGCCGCTGCGCGCTTAAGCATCGCGGCGATCGTGATGCTCGCGCTCGCGTTGTTTCGCCCCGAACCAGTGAGCGCGCGCCCGAACGCCGCCGCAAACCGTACGCTGCTCTTCGCCGGTATCGCACTCGCCGCGCACTTCGCACTTTGGATTGCGTCGCTGGAATACACCTCGGTCGCAATCTCGACGCTCTTGGTGACGACGACGCCGATCTGGACCGCGCTCTACGATGTGGTCGTGCGCAAGCGCCCGCTCTCGCGACTCGCAACGGCGGCCTTCGTCGTCGGCGGCATCGGCTTGCTGCTCGTCGTCGGCATCGACCGCACGCCCGCACCGATTCCCGGCCATGCACTGCTCGGCGATGCGCTCGCGCTGCTCGGCAGCGTTGCAATCGGCGCCTACCTCTTACTCGTGCGTGAAGTGCGCGCCGCGCTGAGCACGCGCACGATCGTGACGCGCACCTTCAGTTGGGCCGCGCTCGCGTTGCTCGTCGCGTCATTTGCCGCGCATCAACCCGCGCCGCCGCTCCACGACGGCAGCGCCTGGGCGGGGATCCTCGCGATGGCGCTCATCTCGCAGTTGCTCGGCCACACCGCAATCAATGCGAGTCTGCGCCACTTCACCCCGAATGCCGTCTCGTTCGCAACGCTCCTCGAACCCGTCATCGCCGGGGCGCTCGCGCTCGCGATCTTCGGCGAGCCGATCCCCTCGCTCGCGCTCCTAGGGGGGCTGCTGCTGCTCGGGGCGATCGGCGTCGTCCTCCGCGAGGAGCGCGTCGATCTGAGCGCGCTGGAAAATTTATAGTATTGGCTCGCTCCTAGGCTAGAATTGGAGCGATCCGCCAGCAGGAACCAGCAATCCACGTGGGTGAGATGGCGCGCATGGACGCTCTGCATGCCGTACAACCCGATCCCCAAGAGACGCTCGAGTGGCGCGAGGCGCTTCGCGGCGTTCTCGCCGCCGAGGGCCCCGAACGCGCCCGCGCACTCCTCGAAGCGCTCGTCACCGAGGCCCAGGCCGGCGGCGCGCACGTCTCGCTCGGCCTCGAAAGCCCGTACATCAACACCATCCCACCGGAGCGCCAACCGGCGATGCCGGGCGATCCCGCGATCGAAGCGCGCTTGCGCCACTACGTGCGCTGGAACGCGATGGCGATGGTAGTGCGCGCGAATAAAACCAGCAGCGAACTCGGCGGACATGTCGCGAGCTTTGCTTCCTCGGCAACGCTCTACGATGTCGGCTTCAATCACTTCTTTCGCGCGCCCGCAGATGAGTTCGGCGGCGACATGCTCTTTCTCCAGGGCCACTCCGCGCCCGGTTTCTATTCGCGCGCTTTTCTCGAAGGGCGGATCAGCGAAGATCAACTGCTGAATTTCCGGCAAGAAGTCGACGGACACGGGCTCTCTTCTTATCCCCATCCATGGTTGATGCCGGAGTTCTGGCAATATCCGACCGTCTCGATGGGGCTCGGCCCGATCATGTCGATCTATCAAGCACGCTTCATGCGCTATCTACACGATCGCGAATTACAAGATAACAGCGAACGCAAAGTGTGGGCGTTTCTCGGCGACGGCGAGATGGATGAACCCGAATCACTCGGTGCAATCTCACTTGCCGGGCGCGAAAAACTCGACAATCTCATCTGGGTCGTCAACTGCAACTTGCAGCGCCTCGACGGTCCGGTGCGCGGCAACGGCAAGATCATTCAAGAGCTCGAACGCTTCTTTAAGGGCGCGGGTTGGAACGTCCTCAAAGTCATCTGGGGAAGCACCTGGGATCCCTTGCTTGCCGGTGATAGCAACGGCCGCCTCCGGCAGTTGATGATGGAATGCGTCGACGGCGATTACCAAACGTTCAAGTCGCGCGACGGGAAATACGTGCGCGAGCAATTTTTCGGGCGCTATCCCGAGACCGCTGCGATGGTCGCATCGTGGAGCGACGACCAAGTGTGGGCGCTCCAGCGCGGCGGGCATGACCCGTTGAAGGTCTATGCGGCGTATGCCGCGGCGCTCGCCCACAAAGGTGCGCCGACGGTGATTCTCGCCAAGACGATCAAAGGCTACGGCATGGGTGAGGCGGGCGAGGCACGCAACATCGCCCATCAAGCCAAAAAGATGGACGTCGAAGAGATGCGCGCGTTCCGCGATCGCTTCTCGATTCCGATTCCCGATAATAAAATCGACGAGATTCCGTTCTTCAAGCCCGACGAAAATTCAGCAGAGATGCGCTACCTGCGCGAGCGGCTCGCAAGCCAAGGGCACCTGCCGAAGCGACGCCGCAAATCCGTCGCGCTCACCGTTCCCGATCTCAATACATTCGACGCGCAATTGCAGAGTACGGGAGATCGCGAGATCTCCACGACGATGGCCTTCGTTCGCATCCTCAGCTCGCTGCTGCGCGATGCGGAGGTCGGGCCGCGTGTCGTACCGATCGTCGCCGATGAATCGCGCACCTTCGGGATGGAGGGCATGTTCCGCCAACTCGGCATCTACTCGTCGGTCGGACAGCTCTACCACCCGCAAGACGCCGAGCAACTGATGTGGTATCGCGAGGACAAGCACGGCCAGATTCTCCAAGAGGGCATCTGCGAGGCAGGCGCCTTCTCGTCGTGGATCGCCGCCGGTACGGCCTACAGCAATCACAATCTTCCGATGATTCCGTTCTACATCTACTATTCGATGTTCGGTTTCCAACGCATCGGCGATCTCGCGTGGGCCGCCGGCGATTCGCGCACGCGCGGATTTTTACTCGGCGGAACATCAGGGCGCACGACACTCAACGGTGAAGGGTTGCAGCACGAAGACGGCCACAGCCACGTTCACGCTGCATTCATTCCGAACTGCGTCGCCTACGATCCGACCTATGGATACGAAGTCGCCGTCATCATTCAGGATGGGCTCCGCCGCATGCTCGCGGAACAAGAAGATATCTACTACTACATTACGCTCCTCAACGAAAATTACGCGCATCCGGCGATGCCGGAGGGCGCGCGCGAAGGCATTCTGCGAGGAATGTATTTGCTGCGTTCCGGGCAGGGCGGCAAGAAAACACCGCGCGTGCAACTCTTCGGTTCCGGGGCGATTCTCCGCGAAGTCATCGCCGGAGCCGAACTCCTCGAAAAGGATTTCGACATCGCTGCAGACGTCTGGAGCGTGACGTCGTTCTCGCAACTACAGCGCGACGGCGTCGATGCGCAACGGTGGAACATGCTGCACCCGGAGGCGACGGCGCGCCAAAGTTACGTCGAACGGCAACTCACCGGACACGCCGGGCCGGCAGTCGCTGCAACCGACTATATCCGCAGCTTCCCGGAGATGATCCGCCCGTTCGTCGGGCGCTCGTACACGACGCTCGGCACCGACGGTTTCGGGCGCAGCGACTATCGCGCAAAATTGCGCGCGCATTTCGAGGTCGATCGCCACTATGTCGCACTCGCCGCGCTCAACGCTCTCGCTGCCGAGGGTACGATCCCGCAGAAGCGGGCGAGCGAAGCGATTGCGAAATATTCGATCGATCCTGAAAAACCGAATCCGTTACTCGCCTAACTGCAATCCGAGAGAGGAACCCGAGCGCCGTGGCTATCGTAGAACTTCGCGTCCCCGATATCGGTGATTTCAAAAACGTACCGGTCATCGAGGTCTTGGTGAAACCCGGCGACCGCGTTGCGCGCGACGCCTCGGTGGTGGTATTGGAGAGCGAGAAGGCGTCGATGGAGGTGCCGGCGACAGCGGCGGGCCTCGTGCGTGAAGTGCGCGTGAAACCCGGCGACCGCGTCTCCGAGGGAAGCATCGTGCTCACGATGGAGAGCGAAGCCCCGGCGAGCGCTCCGGCGAGCGCTCCGGCGCCCGCAGCGCCGGTTGCGCCGCCGCCGAGCGCACCGACGCCGGTCGCGACAGCTTCCGTAGCACCGGTAGCAGCACCAGCAGTTCCGGCTCCGGTTCCCGCGCCGGCAATGACGGCTGCAAACAACGCACCGCTTCACGCGAGCCCGGCGATCCGCCGTTTCGCTCGCGAGCTTGGCGTCGATCTACACAGCGTTCCCGGCAGCGGGCCGAACGGACGCATCACGCGCGAGGATGTGCAGGGGCATGTGAAAGCCGCACTCGCCGGCGGTGCGGGCTCCGGCGGCGGCGCATT
>JAJYFM010000090.1 GCA_021790895.1 bacterium | reverse complement strand
CTCTTCGAGCGTAAAGCCCGGGCCGGCGGCGTTTTTGCGGAGCGCATGCATGCTGTTTTTCATCTCTGGGGCCCTGGTATTCGCGCCGACCTTTCGGCTACCTCGACGAGCGCAAAAAGAGGGGCCGCGTCGCCGCGAACCCCTCCTTTTCTCGTACCGGCCGACGACTAGAAGTCGTATTCGACCTGCACGCGGTTGTACTTGAAGAGCGGCAGGCCGCCGAACTGCTCCGTACGCTCGCCGTAGCGATCGCGCACGAGCCAGCCGTGATAGGCACCCTTGCCGACTTTGTTGAGGTAGTAGAACGCATCGAGGTCGGTCTCTTGCGTCGGCGTGAGCCCGACCGCAGCGGTACCATCGGCGTAGAGCGCGCGCGAGACGATCGCGTGGAAGCGCTTGTCCGTCGAGTTGAACATGAGCGCAAATTTCACGCCCTGCCCGTAGGTACGACGGTCGACCATCCCCTGCGTCATCGAGGTGGTGAAGAACGGATCGGTAGCATACGAGTCGGTATACGGCGATGCGAAACCACCGTAGTAGATCGTCGTGGTGCCGGTCGCGCCGTTGCTCACGCAGTTATAGCCGTTTTCAGCGAGGAGATAGGGAACGTTCGTTGCAGCCGACGTACCGGCACCGACGAGCCCGTGCGCGGCACTACAGCTGACGCCGGCGGGAAGAACGACGGTATCGCTCTTGGCCGGAACGTTATTGTAGCCGACGGTGAAGTCGACGTTCTTCGTGATCGAGAGGCCGGCCTGAAGGCCGTATCCCGTTGCACGAATCTTGCCGATCAGCGCGCTACCGGTATCCTGTTCGCTACCCGCTTGCACGGCGACGAAGGGTTTATACTTCGCCATGAAGCCCGGGATGCTGTATTTCGCATCGAACCACGCCAGCGTCGCGATGTTGTTGAAGCCGTAGTAGTAGAGATCTGCCGCGAGGCCTTTTGCTGCGTAGCCGACCTTGGCATACCCAAAACCACTGTTGGTCATCGCGTTATTCTTGCCGTTCGGATTGAAGATATTCCCTTCGGAACCCAACGACGGAGCATCGACGTAGTAGCCGGTGAGCAGCGTCGAATTCTCGAACGCCGACTCCGCGCGTCCCTCGAACTTCGAGAACACGGCGCCCTCGAGGTTCCAGTTCTTGTTGAGTTTGTAGGTAACGTCGCCGCCCTGAAACGCGACCGGTTTCAGGCGCGAATCCGAGCTGTTCGCCCACGGCGAATTGAAGACTTGGTTACCGAGCGTTGCGCCGAAGCCATTTCCCTGATACTTGACGTACGCTTCGTAAAGCGTGCTCATCTGGAAATCGGGAAGCGTATTATCGGCGGCGATTCCCGGCGGTGCCGGCAGACACGTGTTGCCGGGTGAGGGCTCGTAGTTTGCAGCGAGCGAACAGTTCCCGTTGAGCGGATTGGCGTAAAAATACGTCGCTCCCAACGTGAAACCGCCGCCGGCATTATACTCGCCGTGCAAGCTGATGCCCGTGTTCCAGGCCGCTTGATTCGGCCCTTTCTGGCCCGCGCTCGCATTCTGGCGCGTGAAATAATAGCTACGAACGTAGCCCTTGTACGAAAAGCGGCTGGCAGGCTTCTTGGATGCGCTCTCTTGGGCGACGATCATCTTCTTTGCCGGTGTGTCCTGCGTTGCCGCCGACGCGAAAGAAGTTGTCACCACGAGAAGCATCGCAAGGGCCACGCCGAAGCGCTGAATCATTTTCATGAAAAATCCCCTGTGATTGGTGTATTTAAGGATCCGGCTCCGAGTCTATCCCGACAACGTTAAGGGCACCTTAACGGAGCTATCCCTTGGTCGCCGGAACGCACCTCACGGGAGAGAGCTCGCCGTTCTTGCTAACCGTAGCGACCGGTAATGTAATCCTCGGTTCGCTTATCTTTCGGTTTCGTGAAGATATCCGAGGTGGTGCCGCTTTCGATAAGTTCCCCGGAGAGAAAGAAGGTCGTATGATCGCTGATGCGGGCGGCCTGCTGCATAGAATGCGTGACGATCACCACGGTGTATTCTCGCTTGAGATCCTCGATGAGATCCTCGATTTTGCTCGTCGCGATCGGGTCGAGCGCAGAGGCCGGCTCGTCCATGAGAATCACCTCCGGATCGACCGCCAGACAGCGGGCGATGCACAGGCGTTGTTGCTGCCCACCGGAGAGTTGGAGCGCCGGACGATCGAGCCGATCCTTCACTTCGTCCCAGAGCGCGGCGCTGCGCAACGAACGCTCGGCGATCTCGAGCAGATGATCGCGCCGTTTCTCGCCATGAATGCGCGGGCCATAGACGACGTTCTCAAAGACCGTTTTCGGGAACGGGTTCGGGCGCTGGAACACCATACCGATGCGATGGCGAATGGAGACCGGGTCAACCTCCGATGCGTAAATATTCTCACCGTCGAGCAGCACCGCACCTTCGACGCGCGCCCCGGGCGTGAGATCGTGCATCCGATTGAGCGCGCGCAAAAACGTCGATTTTCCGCAGCCCGACGGGCCGATCAGCGCCATGACGCAATGCTCGGCGACCCCGAGCGAGGCTTTTTTCATGGCATGAAATTGTCCGTAAAATACATCTACGTTTTGGACGATCAACTTCTCTGCGCGCTCTTCGCGCGCGTCGACCGGCGACATCGTCGGAATCATATGCTCTCCTGCTGCCCTTCTCTATGCGACACGACGCCCCAAAATTCCGCGTTACGGCTCCATGAAAGGGCGCGCTTGCCTATTCTCGCGCGATACGGAGGATCGGGAGGCGCACGACAAAGGTCGCGCCGTGCCCCAACATCGACTCTGCGGCGATGCTTCCACGATGAGCCTCCACGATTCCCTTGACGATCGCGAGCCCGAGCCCCGCGCCGCCGTGTTCGCCCTCACGCGCACGCGAGGGGTCGCCGACGTAGAATCGTTCGAAGATATGCGGGAGGCTGCGATAGGGTATCCCGTCGCCGCTGTCGCGCACGCGCAGCAACGCCTCGGAACCCTCCGCGTCGATCTCGACGGCGACCTCGCCACCGGGCGGCGTATGGCGCAACGCGTTATCGATGAGGTTGACGAAGACTTGGGCGAGCCGGTCGGGATCGGCCTCCAAACGCACCGGCCGCACGGCCTTCACCTCGAGGTTGACGCCCTTCCCGAGCGCAGCCGGCTCGAAACTCGCCGCAATCGAGCGCGCGAGTTGCTCGATATCGACCTCGCGTAAACGCAGGCGAATATGTCCCGATTCGGTGCTTGCCTGTTCGAGAAAGCGCGCGACCAACTCGGTGAGACGGTCGACCTGCGCGAGCGCCTGCGGCAAAAAGAGCGCGCTCGCCTCGGCATCGCCGGAATCGAGAACGGTCTC
Organism: bacterium; assembly: GCA_021790895.1. Classification (GTDB taxonomy): domain Bacteria; phylum Vulcanimicrobiota; class Vulcanimicrobiia; order Vulcanimicrobiales; family Vulcanimicrobiaceae; genus JABEUX01. The sequence continues at coordinate 1,409 of JAJYFM010000090.1, read as the reverse complement.
GATCATCAGACGAATCGACGAGAGCGGCGTTCGTAGTTCATGCGAAACGTTGCTCAGAAACTCAGTTCGCGCGCGCTCCAACCGCGCGACCTCGGTGCGATCGATCGCCACCAGCACGACGCCGCGCGGCCCGCGTGCATCGGGCGGAAGCGGCGTTGCAGAGATCGCGAAGGTGCGCTGGCGCCCCGGCTCGCCGAGTTGCAACGTTTCGAAAGATGCCTCACCCGTGAGGGCATCGAGCGTGCGCCGTTCGATCGCGACGTTGGGAATCGCGCGTAAGATATGCTCTCCGACCGCGCCTTTTCGGTCGAAACGAAATATTCTCGCCGACGACCGGTTCGCAAAAGCGATGCGCAAGTGCTCGTCGACGAGGACGACGCCCAACGGCAACCGGTTGAGGACGCGGCGAAGATCGCGTAAGAGCGGCGCGCGTTCGGATTCTTGCCCTTCGACGGTGGGTGCGACGAGTTCGCGGCGCGAGCTACGCGCACGACTCAGCCACCACCCCACCGCAACGCCCACAACGAGAGCGATCGCCGCAGCGACCGCGGCGACCGACATTTCGGGCTACCCGCGGAACATGTAGCCGCGACTGCGGACGGTAACGATGTGGCGCGGATTCCGCGAATCAACTTCGATTTTTTCGCGCAACCACCGTACGTGAACGCTGATCGTTTGATGTTCACCGTCGAAATCGTATCCCCAAACTTTATCCAATAACGTCTGCCGCGTAACGACGCGACCGTGATTTTCCATCAACAGTCGCAACAAGCTGAACTCTTTGGGGGCGAGCGCGACCTCTTCTCCACGCACGACCAGGCGCTGTCGCGACGGATCGAGCGTGATCTCACCGAGCGTCAACGTTTCGTCGGGGCCGATGACCAGCGGGCCGCCGCGACGCAAGCGCGCTTTGACGCGCGCTAGAAATTCATGCAGGGCGAAGGGTTTGGTGACGTAATCATCGGCACCGAGTTCGAGCGCGAGCACTTTATCGATCTCTTGATCCTTCGCAGTGAGCATGATGATCGGCACCGTCGAAAACTTCCGAATTTCCTTGCATGCCTCAACCCCGTCGAGTACCGGAAGCATGATGTCGAGTACGACGAGATCGGGTTCTTCGCGTTGGGCGAGAGAAACGGCAGTGCGCCCGTCACCGGCGGTCACGACACGATAGCCGCTACGCTCCAAATTAAAACGCAGCGTTTGCAAGATCGCCGATTCATCGTCGACGACGAGAATTTTTTTGTCGAAGTCGGCTTGTTTTGTGAATGTCCGTTGCATCATCGAGGCTCCTGCGCTCCATAGAGCTTCGCAATGGCCGTATAATCGCGCTGACCGTCGGTCTTGGATTGTAGCGTATAGAGTTGGTGTGCGAGCGCCGCCTGCGGCATCGGGTGCCCCATAACGCG
>JAJYFM010000004.1 GCA_021790895.1 bacterium | reverse complement strand
TCACGAATACCTCGCACGTCTGCCAGCGCTTCGACGCCTCCGGTGAAGAGATGATGCCCCCGATCAATGACCACCCGGGGCAGATGTTCCCCGGCGAGCCGCACAGCGGCGTCATGCAAATCCCACCCTCTTTGCAACGCGAGGCGGCACCGGGAGCAACCGTCACATTCGAGGGGCTCAAAGGCCGGTTCGCGACGGTCACGGCTAATCCTCACGAAACGGCAAGCTGCACCTCGAAAATGACGGGCATTTTTTACCGATATCCCGGAGGTTCATCGCGCGTCAAATTGTCATTTGATGGTGACGCGTTTCATTTCGTGAAAAAACTATAGCAAGAGATCGTACATACAACAACGAGAGGTATACGATGTTTCTACGTTCCCTCGTCCTCGGTCTTGCCACGTCCTTGTTGCTCGTAACGAATGTCGCCGCGGCATCGCAGCCTCCTTCGGACGCGCACCCTATCGTCGTGGTCACCAATACCTCCCACGTTTGCCAGCGATTCGACGCGGTCGGACTAGAGCATACGCCAAAACGCGACAAGCCGGTGCCACCGTATTTGAAGCGCGAGGCGCCTCCCGGAGCAACGATGGTATTTGAAAGGCTCGCGGGCGCGCGCACGATGGTCTCGGCGAATCCCCACGAGACGAAGGACTGCACGTCGAAATTGACGGGACACAGTTACCGCTATTCATCACGTGGGCCGCGTGTCAAACTGACGTTCGACGGTACCACGTTCCACGTCATGGAAAGGATATAGGATGTTTATTCGTTCGCTCGCCCTCGGTCTTGCTTCATCAATGCTGCTCGTATCGAATGTGGCCGCGGCCTCGCAGCCCACCTCGGATTTGCAACTCCTTGTCACGGTCACCAATACTTCCCACGTTTGCCAGCGCTTCGACGCCTCCGGTGGAATGGATATGCGGATGGACGAGATGCCAATCCCACCGTATTTGCAACGCGAGGCGGCACCGGGAGCAACCGTTACATTCGAGGGGCTCAACGGTCATTTTGCGACGGTCGCGGCTAATCCTCACGAGACGGCAGACTGCACGTCGAAAATGACGGGCGTTTTTTACAGGTATCCTAAACCTGTCGTGCGCGTCAAGTTGTCGTTCGATGGAAACGCATTCCATCTCGTAAAAAATCTATAAAAAACATCAGCGTATTCGCGTCAAGGCGACGAGCGGGCGCGCCCGCGGCTCAAAGAACTTCCCGAGGTCGCCTCGACGACCAACGGCGCGGTAATCGCGCGGCTTCGATCGCCCACATCGCACCCGGCGACGCAATGGTCGCCGGGTGCGAACGAACGTCGACTAGTGACAGTAGGTCGCCACGTACTGGTAGGCTCCCGCTGCGAAATCCACCGAATTCGGCGGCGGCAGCGTGGTGGCCGGTACGCTAAACGATCCGCCCGACGGCGTGACCTCGGCAATACCCATCGTCGTCATGCTCGACCACGTGAAGCCGGTTCCGTTGTTCTCATAGGTCGCAAAACCGCACGAGGTTCCCGGGAAGCTCCCACTCGTAGTCATGGTCATCCCCGGCGTTTGCGTGAACGTCACCGTCGCTGAGCTGCTGAGCTCGAAATAGAGCAAGGCCGTGCCGATCGAGCTTGGCAGAGCAGGTGGAATCGACGCCCCGCTGATCTGCGCGTAGGTTGCCCACGATAGCGTGAAGTTGAACGGGCTCGTCGCGTTGTTTGCGCCCCACGTTACGCCGCCGCTGTACGTTGCGTCAGCGGGGCTGACCGTAAACGTGCCGCCGCTCGACGTCAAACTCACAGTCTGCGTTCCGCCACCGAAGGTCGCGGGCGAAGCGGTCGGCGACGCCGACGGGCTCGTGCTCGGTGAGGTCGACGGGCTCGTGCTCGGTGAGGTCGACGGATTGGTGCTGGGCGACGTGGATGGATTCGTTGTCGGCGGTGTCGTCGTTGGCGTGGAAGAGCCCCCGCCACCGCACGCGGCGATCGCCATTGCTAGCGCCATGACGCCGAATAAAAGCCGAATTCGCATATTTTTCTACCCCCTATATAGCAAGCGTGCGCCTGCTTTGAGAAGGCGTGGAGAACCTTTCGCGAAGCTTCAGAGCATCGTCACCCTCAACCATCGCTCAAGCGATAGTAAAGAGCGTAAAAAAAACATGCGCTTCGGCCGGGATCCCCAAGATTCTCGTGACCGTCGACGAACCGTAGGGTGCCGAGTTCCACATCGACGATCTGCGCGCAACTCTTAGGATTGACGACATTCTATTTGTCGGTCAACTCATGCAGCGCGCAAATCGCAAACAACGATGAAAGAGGCTTGGAACTTTGTTCGACGACGACACCCCCAAAAAATATGTCACCCCTGAAGAGGGCCGAAAGCACTTCCCGAGCGACGCGGCGATTTTTATATGCTGTGTCAATTGCGGAAGATTGCTTTTTCTCGACATCGCGATGGCACCGTTTTGCAATGGACGGGATACCTCCGGTTGCGAAAGCCCGGCGCACTCCTTGAACTGACGAATACGAACGGCAGCTACGCAACGGGAAGTGCGGCACGCTAGGCCGTTACGAGGTCGGCCCGGTTCGCGCCGCTTCCAGCGCCAGGAGCGCTCGCTTGCGATGACTGCCCCACTTGTAATTTCCCACGGCGCCCGAACTCGCAATGACGCGGTGGCAGGGAATCAGTACGCCCACCGGATTCGCCGCGAGCGCATTCCCGACGGCCCGCGACGCTTTCGGGTTCCCAATGGCCGCGGCGATCTGCGCATAACTTACGCGCTCGCCCTCCTCCAGCGCGAGCAATGCATTCCACACTCGCAGTTGAAAGTTCGTCCCGTGAACGTGGAAGCGAAAGTGTTTTTCCCCATTGCCGAAGGCACGGAGGGCGACGGATTCTGCCACTCGGTCGTCGTGGGTAAACGACGCATGCGGCAATGGAGTGGTGTCGGGGTCGATGGGCGCGCGCGTATTGTCGAAATCCAGCATCGCTAATCCGCGCGCCGTCTGCACGACCCGAATGGTTCCAAGCGGCGTCTCGGCAAAGCCGTACGTAACCTGCATACCCCGGCCGCCGGTTTTGTACTCGCCGGGAGACATGGCATCGATCGAAACGAAGTGATCGTGCAACCGTGCGGGGCTCGATAGACCGACGTCGAGCGCCGCATCGAGAACGCTCGCGTGACCATCAAGTAACGGCTTTGCCGACTCCAAGGTCAAGGCGCTCAGAAATTGCTTCGGCGTGACGCCGGCATAGCGCTTAAACAGACGCTGAAAATGAAACGAACTCAACCCGACGAGACCGGCGATGACGTCGAGCGACGGCTGCTCGGATCGATGCTCGATGAGGTAATCGATCGCCTTCGCGATGCGCTGAAAGTCGTTCACTACGCTCGTCGTACTCGTGCCGCAAAGCAACCCGGTTTGGCGTTATGGACGTCGATAAAAGCCACGAACACGTTCTCGAACATTCGCGCGATCCAATCGCTCAGGGCACCGCCTTCGATGACGTCGGCCCCAACCATCATGGCGTCCTCGGTAAACGCGCGCATGTAGATCGCGTGGGCGGATCGGATCGCGTGCTCACTAACCTCCATGTCCCGCATTTCGATGCGATCGGGTAAGACATGCCTTTCGTCCACGGTAACGCGACGCGGGTTCTGCCGTAGAGATGCCCGAACGTCGTCGGGTCCAACCCGGTGATGCAAAAGCTGATCATGGTGCGATTGTAATCGCGAAAAGCCGGGCTGCGCATTCCGGATCTTGCGGTGGGCGGCTCGGGAGCCTCGCTTTAGATCTTCCCATGCGGGCGAGAGGGTGCGCGTTGGGGGGCTTCGGAGCTCCCATCGGAGGATTCGTTCTCTTCCTCGCTCTCCTCGTCGTGCCAACTGCGAAGGAGATCGGCGCGCTGGTCGCTATCGATATCGAGCGTAGGGTCGATCCCCAGCTCAGATACCATCTCTTCCCCAGAATTTCGGTCGTTCATAGTCGTCCTCCGCAAACATTGTACCCTACTCTCGCGATATCGAACGTTCGCTTTCATCCAGGCGGCGCTCCATCATGATCGTATCCCAAATTTCACCGCTCTGTCGTCGCCGGTGCGGCTCGATCTGTCCGGTAGGCACGAATCCGCTTTTTTCGTACAGCCGAAGCGCTGCGGAATTATGTGCAAAGACGCCGAGGGTTAACGCCGGAATGCCACAGTCGCGAGCGCAGTCGATCGCGGCGTGAAGGAGCGCAGCCCCAATTCCCTGGCCGCGCCGGTTCTGCGCGACGAGCATTCCCAAATCCCACGCGCCGCGCGTCCCTTCGCGAAGGTCGATCACGCCCACGACGGCGTCGCTCTCCGCGGCAACGATCAATGCACCGGGGCCGACCGCCATCCGCTCCACCCACGTTCGGAGGTAGAGATCGCGGTCGAACCCCGGCTCGGTGCCGATCCAGCTTCCTTCGGCGGCGACCTGCTCGAAAAGAGCGAGCACTCCGCCGAGATCCTCAACCACGGCCGGGCGAATCGCGGGGGTAATCTGTTTCGTCATCGTCGTCCTCTTCCCAAATGCAAGCATATGAAGCAAGCACCCTCTGCGAGAAACCTTCTCAGAATCCATCCAGAAACGCGCCCTCGCGAGGTAAGCGTCCCGGGGGCGCGTAACCCTTCCCGGAATGTTTGCCGCACTCACCCTCAGTAGCTTGCTTGCCGTCACCGGCGCGCCGGCCCCCGCTCCGACGCCGACGCTGCCTCCCGTAATTATTCGCACGATAACCACCGCGCGCTGTACGACGCTCCACGAGATGATGCGCCCGATCGGCTATGTGACCCGTCGCAACGACGACGCATTCCGCGCGATGGCGTATTCGACGCGAGACTTTCTCAGCCACTTCATGCCCGGCGACGTCCCCTCGGTCGCCGATCTGCAAGCGTCGCTCGGGCCCTACAACGGTCAAGGCAGCGGGCTGAACGGCACCGGAACCGCTATGAGCACGAACCTGAGCTCCTCGCGCGGCAACGATTCGCTCCTCTATGGGCCCTCGCAGGTACTCAGCGCTGCTCGCATCGATGACGTCGCCCAACAGATTTTCGGCAACATCATGGTCGAACGGTCGATTTTGACGAAATCCTATAAAAAATTTCCGCAAGGCCAAAACCCCAAAATCGACGCAATGCGCCGGAACGCTCAGAACGTCATGCTGCTTCAGGAAGCGCTTGCCAATCGCTACGAGCAGTTTGCCGGCACCTATTTCGACGGGATGGATCTCGCTCGCATGACCGCCAACAATAGCGCCGATGTCGCGACCATTAAAATTTCATTACGCGAACTACTGCTCGGCGATACCACTGGGCTCGCCGGTGCGGCGAACCGTAAGGTTTCACCGAACGATCCGTTCTTCGGCTACGATAGTATCGACCAACTCGCTCAGTATGGAAACCCCGGCGAAGTCCTCACCGCACTGCGGGGGCAAGAGTTCGCGTTCACCTCTCAGTTGATTCGCACGTACAACGTCTGTCACCAGTCGCATTACATCCTCGCGCCCATTCACACGATGCCCGCCGCATCGCCGAAACCCTAAACCGGCGTAGCGCGGCAGGTCTCGACAACCCTCAGCAACGATACTACCGGCGTGCGCCGCTGGAACGGGTGGGGCGACGATGCCGTCCATCTCGATCTCCCCGAAAGCGCGCTCGCCTATCTCCGCGAGCGCCTTGGCGAAGGTGTGCGCTGCGCCGATGCACGCTTCGAAGCGCTCGTCGCCCGTGTAGATGAGTCGCGCTTACCGGCGCATCCATCGATCGACCGCTCCGCGGCGACGCGCGTGCTCCATGCGCGCGGACAGAGTCTTCCCGATTGGCTCGCACTGCGCTTCGGGCGCATCGATCGCCTACCCGACGGCGTTGCCTTTCCGGAAACCTCGCACGACGTTCGCGAACTCCTCGGATACGCTCGCAGCGTCGGCGCATGCGTTATTCCCTACGGCGGCGGAACGAGTGTGGTCGGGCATATCAACCCTCCCGAGCACTCCGATCGACCCGTCCTCACGATATCGCTCGCACACATGCGCCGTCTGCTCGATCTCGATGAGGAGAGTCGGCTCGCGACCTTCGGTGCCGGCGTCGTCGGCCCGGATCTCGAAGCACAACTGCGCACGCGCGGCTACACGCTCGGACACTTCCCGCAATCGTTTGAATACTCGACGCTCGGTGGATGGGTCGTCACGCGCTCCTCGGGGCAGCAGTCGCTGCGCTACGGTCGCATCGAGCAACTCTTCGCCGGCGGCCGTGTCGAGACGCCGAGTGGGACGCTGACGATTCCCACCGTTCCCGCCTCCGCCGCCGGTATCGATCTGCGCGAACTCGTCCTCGGCTCCGAAGGTCGGCTCGGCATTCTGACCGAGGCGACGGTACGCGTGCGTCCACTGCCCGACCACGAATCTTTTCACGGTTGTTTTTTCCCGAATTGGGAGCGCGCCGAAGCGGCGGTGCGCGCACTCGCGCATGCCGGAATCGGCCTCTCGATGATTCGCCTTGCCAACGCCGCCGAAACACTCACCACGCTGCGTTTGGCGGGCGGAGGGCTCGCGCTCGAACTGCTCGATCGCTATCTCCGTTTTTGTGGATGCGGCGACGAACGCTGTTTGCTCATCGTCGGCATCACCGGCGATAGCGAATCGACGCGCGTCATGCTGCGCTCGGCGCGCGACATCATCGCCGACCACGGCGGCCTCTATATTGGTACGCAACTCGGCAATCGCTGGCGCCACAATCGTTTTCGCGGCGTCTACTTGAGAAACGCGCTCTGGGAGCACGGCTATGCCGTCGACACCGTCGAGACGGCTGTCGATTGGCCGCGCGTTCGCGCGATGGTCGCCGCAGTCGAGTCCGCCGCTGCCGAATCCTTTGACGGTGAAGCACTTCACTATTACACGCATCTCTCACACGTCTACGCGCAGGGTTCGAGCGTCTATAGCACCTTCATCTTCCGCCTCGCTGCGACGTACGAAGAAAACCTGGCCCGCTGGCAACGCTTGAAAGGCGCGGTGAGCGAAGCGATCGTTGCCAACGGTGGAACGATCAGCCACCAGCACGGCGTCGGAACCGATCATCGTCGCTATCTCGCGGCCGAGAAGGGCGCGCTCGGAATCGACGCGATGCGCGCGATCTTCCGCCATTTCGACGCCGATGCGATGATGAATCCTGGGAAACTATGTTAGCGCCCGATTCTCCACGCGCATCGAGAGCCGCCGCATGGGCGCGCCTCGGCGAGCCGTGGGATATTCTCGTGATCGGCGGCGGCGTCACTGGTGCAGCCATTCTCTTCGAAGCGGCGCGCCGCGGACTGCGTGCGGCGATGCTCGAACGCGCCGATTTTGCTTCCGGCGCTTCGAGTCGTTCGTCGAAACTCGTGCACGGCGGGCTGCGCTATCTCAAAGAAGGGAAGCTTGCGTTAACGCGGGAGTCGGTCCACGAACGCCAAGCGTTGCTACGCGACGCACCAGGTTTAGTCGATCCGATGCGCTTTCTCATGCCCCATTATCGCGGCAGCAAACCCAGTGCGCGAACGCTCGGCTTCGGACTCGCGCTCTACGATCTCTTTGCCGGACATCGTCAACATCGCGCGCTCGATGCCGATGAAGCACTCCGCCTCGTGCCGACGCTCGATCCTGTGGGGCTTCTCGGTGCGCATGACTATCTCGACGCAACGACCGACGACGCCCGACTGGTGTTGCGTCTCATTCAAGAGGCTCGCTCCGCAGGAGCGATCGCGCTCAACTATGTCGAGGCACGCGAACTCATCGAACGCGACGGCGTCGTCGGCGGCGTCCATGCCGTCGACGGGATCGAGGATACGAGCGCCGACGTTCACGCGCGCGTCGTCATCAATGCCGCAGGGAGCGCCGCCGACGCCTTGCGTACGCAGATCGGTGCGCGCGCGAAACTTCGTCCGCTTCGCGGAAGTCATCTCCTTATCGCCGATTGGCGTTTGCCTTTAGCGCAGGCGGTCGCATTTTCGCATCCGCGCGACGGGCGCCCCGTCTTTGCCTATCCGTGGCTCGGCATAACCCTCGTCGGGACGACCGATATCGATCATACGGAGAGCCGTTCCGGCGAACCCACCATCTCCGAAAGCGAAGCGACCTACCTGCTCGAGGCGCTCGCGCATCGCTTCCCTGCAAGCGCCATCGATCGCACCGACGTCATCGCTACGTTCGCCGGCGTCCGACCGGTGATCGAGAGTGGCCGCGCCGATCCGTCCAAAGAATCACGCGATAGCGCGATGTGGAACGAGCGCGGGATGCTCACCGTCACCGGCGGTAAGCTCACGACGTTTCGCCCGATGGCGATGGCCGCGTTGCATGCCGCCGCCGCGCGCCTCGATTCATTCGATCTCGCGCCGCGCCCCACGTTTACGCGCGCCGAACTTCCGCACGCGCCGCATCTCTCGCTCGCCGATCGGCGACGGCTCGCCGGCCGCTACGGCGCCTCTGCTCAATTACTGCTCGACGAAACACCGCCGAGCGAACATTGTCCCGTCGATAGTACACCGACGCTATGGGCCGAACTCCGTTGGGCTGCGCGCCACGAGAGCGTCGAGCATCTCGACGATCTATTGCTACGCCGCACACGGCTCGGGCTCATCGCCCCTGCAGTCGATCTCCGTTGGGCAGCGCGTCTGCGTGCTATCTGCGTGCAGGAGCTTTTTTGGGAGAACGCGCGATTCGAACGCGAAGCGCAAGCGTATCGAGCGCTCCACGCGGCCTACTATGGAGCGCTCGCGTGAGCCGCGATCTGCTACTGGCAATCGATAATGGGACGCAGAGCGTGCGCGCATTGCTCTTCGATGCCGAAGGAACGCTGGTAGCGAAGACGCGCGTTGCGCTCGACGATTACATCGTCGACGCTCCGGGGCGACACGAACACGACGCCGAGGGTTTTTGGAAGAGCCTCGCGCTTGCCTGTCACGCGCTCTGGGAGATGGACGCCGGATTTCCCGAGCGCGTCGCCGGCGTCGCCTTGACGACCCAGCGCGGCACCGTCGTAGCCCTCGACCGCAGCGGAAAACCATTGCGCCCGGCGATCACCTGGCTCGATCAGCGCAAAAGCTCGCGCGTGCCGCATCTTCCGCTCCGATGGCGCGCGGCCTTCGCGCTCGCCGGCGTCGGCGAAACGATCGAATACTTTCAGCGTGAGGCTGAGGCGAACTGGATCGCCGAATGCGAGCCCGAGCTCTGGCGAAACACCGACAAATTTCTCCTGCTCTCCGGCTATCTTTTGCATCGCATGACCGGCGAATGGATCGATTCCGTCGGCGCACAGGTCGGCTACGTTCCGTTCGATTTTAAAAACTTGCAATGGGCGCAGGTCGGCGATTGGAAATGGAGCGCGATGCCGATACGCCCCGCGATGCTCCCGCGCTTGCTCGCACCAGGACGCATCGGCGGCGAGATTCATCGCGAGGCGGCACTGGCAACCGGCATTCCCGAAGGAACACCGGTCGTCATGGCCGCTGCCGATAAAGCCTGCGAGGTGCTCGGGGCGGGCTGTATCGCACCGAACATCGCCGCGCTGAGTTACGGAACGACCGCAACGGTGAACACGCTCTCGCATCGTTATCTCGAAGCGATGCGTTTCGTCCCTCCATACCCCGCAGCGATTCCGAACGCGTACACCACCGAGGTACAGATTTTTCGCGGTTACTGGATGGTCAATTGGTTCAAGGAGCAATTCGGCCACCTCGAACAGCAGGCGTCGCAACGCAGCGGGAAACCGGTCGAGGCCTATTTCGACGACCTTGTCGAATCGGTTCCGCCGGGTTCGATGGGGTTGATGCTGCAACCCTATTGGACGCCCGGCATTCGCATGCCCGAAGCGAAAGGCGCGATCGTCGGTTTCGGCGACATCCATACGCGCGCGCATCTCTACCGAGCGATGCTCGAGGGGCTCGGCTTTGCGCTGCGCGATGGGATGGAGAGAATCGAAAAGCGCAGCGGCGTCGTGGTGAAAAGCCTACGCGTCGCCGGCGGCGGATCGCAGAGCGATGCCGCGCTCCAACTCACCGCCGATCTCTTCGGTTTGCCGACCTCACGCCCGCATGTCTACGAGACCTCGGGGCTCGGCGCGGCGATCGATGCAGCGGTCGGTCTCGGTTTTCACCGTGATTTTCCAAGTGCAGTCGCGGCGATGACGCGAACCGCGCGCATCTTCGAACCTAATCCCCAAGCACGCTCGCTCTACGACGAGCTCTATCAGAGCGTCTATCGGCGAATGTACGGGCGACTCGCGCCGCTCTATCGGGCGATCCGGCGCATCACCGGATACCCTTCGTAAACGACCGCGTTCGCGCGTGCCGCTATTTTGGAGCGCGACGCATGAACGGACCACCGAAGAGCGGGGAGAGCCCGCAAAAATTGATCAGACCTGAGAGAATGAAGACCAAGGCGATGATCCCAACGATATCGCGACCGATACCGTGCAGGGAGTGGAAGGCCCAGAACGCGAGCAGCACGCCGAGAACGGCGCGGATGATGCGGGCGGTGCCGCTAAAGAGAAAATCAACCATCCGAGAGCCGTTTGAAAGATCGCGAAGAACTCCTTGCGCTAGCCGACCCGACGGGCATAGCGAGGGCTCGCAGCTCCACGGGAAGCGCGATCCCCAGTTCCTTCTGCAAGACGCTTTCATAGCTCCGAATTTCGGCGACCGCGAGCGGCTCGTTCCCCATCGCCCGGTATGCCTGCACGATCATCGCCCGTGGAACCTCGTCGAGAGGTTCTAATGCGATCGAGTCGCGCGCCGTCGCGACGAGCGCCCTCCAATCTTGCGCTTCGCTCTGCGCGGCAGCAAGCGCGAGGCCGATCTTGCGCGCGGCCATGCGTATCCGCTCTGCGCGCTCGCCGAACCACTCCCACGATGCCCATTCCCACGTTTCTTCAGCCACCGCGTGGAGAATGGTCGCCATGATGTGCGCATCGCGCAACGGGTCGCCCGCAACTGCCAGAGCCGTGAGCTTTTGAAAGTTCGACCGAACCGATGGGCCTAACGATAGCACTCCGTCGCGAAGCTGGATCCCCGACAGAACACCGAGTTGCCTGCGCGCACGGTGCAGAGCGGCCTTGAGTGCGTTCGTACCGGCTTCGCCGTCAAGATCCGGCCACAACAGATCGATCGCACGCTCCCGCCGCAGCGCACCGCCTTCGGTCACTAACAGTACTATGAGTGCCAACGTACCAGTCGACACGCGTAGACGCTCTCCACGACCGCAACTGATTGTTCCTCGCACGATATCGACGAAGAGATCCTCGGCGGATTCGCGCTCGCTTTGGTTCGAATAGGCAAAACGTCGCGCGAGCACATCGATCGTACCCGAGAGCTCCCCGCGCGTCCCGGCCGCCTTTTCAACGACCTCGGGCTGCAAACTTGTGAAGCCTTTGTTTTCGGCTAACGTCGTCGCTATTTCCATCAAGGCTGTCGAACGCTCCGGATCGGCAGCCGCCAACGCTAAGGTGGCCGTCATTTGAATGCGATCGAGGCTTGCTCCCTCGGCAATTGCGACGGCGTGTTGCAAATACCGTCGCCGGTCCTCGGGAGTGCTCGCATGTTCTGCTAAAAACATCGCCGATAAGGCCTGATCGCGATGGCTGGCCCACTTGGTAGTGCGTAAGTCGATGCCTTCGACTGCCGCCGCAATTCGCCAGTGCATTGGGGAGGCGCCCCGATAGAGTTGCTGCAAGAGCCCCGATTTTGCAATGTTCGAGGCGTCCTCATCCCCATGAAGCCATGCAATTACAAAGGCATCAACCGTCTCCGACGCGTCGGCATAATCTGCGGTAACCGTCTGGCCGGCAATGGCGCCGTGAGGCTTGGAGAGCGATGGCTCGCCGCCAAGCGCTCGCTGCGCCTCCGCCCGCGCGATCGCGCGATGCAGAAATCGAAACCACGCCGGATACCGCGAGATCACCGATCGCACATTTAGATAATGCCCCAGCGCTTCATCCCATGATTCCCTCTCCAAAGCAATAAAAAGCGCGACCGACTCGCCGAATAGTTTTGCGCCCCGCTCTTTGCGAAGGGCTTCTACGTTTTCACGAGCCCGGTCAATTTGCTGCGTTTCGGCGTACAAAAGCGCGATGGTCGCTTGAAGAAACGTCCTCAGCATTCGGCTTCGCGGGGCCGACGCGATCGCCGATCGAGCTTCCTCGAGAAGCTGGTACGGCGGACAAAATATCCGACGAGACGGCAAGAGCCCAAGCCAAAGTTTCGGGTAAGCCGACAGGTTGAACGTAGAACGTTGCATGTATTCGAGAATTAGCCCTGGGTACGCATATTCCGATAGATGCAACACGTGCTTTTCACGGAGGATGCTCTCCGCATCGGCAAATTTGCCGGTCGTAATGCAACTCCGAACGTCGCGCAGTTCTCCGTGAAAAGAATCCACCGCTCCTACAATGCTCTCGGCCGTTTCCTTCACTGCAGCCCCGTATCGGTTAAAGACGCACAGCGCAAGGATGGGCAACACGTGAATGGTGCCGTTGTCGACATCAGCCAGTTGATACTCCCGGCACAAGAGTGACGCGATTCTCGAGTGCTGTCCGTCGAAGTCGCCGAAATCCTCGACGCACAAATCGCCAAATGTGGTCGCCGCTATGAGAGCGTAGCGAATATCGGCGGGCAACGGATCGATAACTCGATTTGTCAACCAATCAAACACCTCTCTCCACATTTCGTTATGGATGTCAAACATATCTATGGAGTCCTCATGGCCGGACATTCGCCGAGCGATGATTCTCATCGGAGCGCTCCAACCCGAGGTGAGTGCTGCACTGCGAAAGAGTACCGACGCATCGAGCCCGATAAACTCCGGAACAAGAGCGATACGTCGCATGGTGAGCGCAATATCGGATCGGAGAAACACCGCTATGTCACCGACCGGAAATGCAGATAACACCTCCGGAGCCGGGGCGCGCGATGTGGTAATAGCGACCACCCCGCCTTGCATTTGCGGAATCGCCTGCGTGAGAAATTCCGCTAAGACACCATCGTCGAGTACTTCGGCGCCTTCGAATAGCAGCATCCATCGAACGTGTGAGGCGGACCCTGCCGCGATGGAGCGAACCTGGCGTAGAAGGTCGGCGGTTCTTTGGCCCTGTTCACACCGTCGTACCTCCAAGCGCTCGCATTGCTCGGCATACTGCCGTATAAAACGATGTTTCCCAAATCCGGTCGGGGCGGCGACCACAATGGCTTTGAGGCGACCGATCGGGGGCGGTGCGGTTGCGGCCGCACGAGAAATATCCATCGCACCTCGCGAGAACTTCCCCCAAGGCCTATTGTATGCTGCTCCTCAACCAAATACGGGAAGATTCAAAGAAGAGCCCCATGGAATCGTTGAAATCGCTCCACTGGATACGCTGCAGATACGCCCGCAATGATTCTGCTTCGTACCTTATGCGCTTGCATACTTTAAGCCATGAGGTAGTCGAAATGTTCATCCATAACCACGCCGATCTCAATGCCGAGATCGATGAAGTCGCCGATGCCGTCGCAGCCCGCCGGAGCTGGATTCCGCTCGCAAAAGCCGATCTTGCCAATCTCGAGCGCGCCATCGTACGCCACGAGGGGGAAAAAGTTCATACGCTTTGCCTATCCCTTAAGAACGAAGGCGCCGGCATCGGATCGCATCTTCTCGCTCCGCTCGTTGCGGATGTCGAGCGCTTCTATGATGCCTCCGATACCAAGGGTGCTCTAGAACTGGCGTTGGAGATCGAAGACCGGCTCCAACGCGCGTCAATCTCCATCGACCATCACTTGCTCCGTTTTTCACATGCGGCCGCCGCCTACGAGCGGGCGCAGAGCGGGGGAAGCCATCAAGTCCATCGGCTCTATTCAGCCGACATTCATCGTATGGCCCAGCGCTTTGGCGGTAATGTCGACGTCGCCTATGCCTTTGTACGCGAGCGCGCGATCCCCGAATTGCGGACGCGCTTTCTCGACCTTCGCTCCGCCATGACGCGCGGTGCGCGTTCGGAAGTTGCCGAGCATTGCGAGCGAATTCGCGAGATTTCGACGACGATCGGAGCGCGGCGCGTTCTCGCCGAGGTCAATCTGATCGAGCGCTCTTTCGACCGGGGACAGAGCCATTACGCGGTGGCATTCTACCGCGATGCACTCACCGAGTTGCAAGCCGTCATCGGTTGGACCACCGAACGGCGGGCGGGCCTTCCCGAGACTACGACTCCGACTCGCTAGCGGCTGCCGCCAGCAGCGCCTCGCTCGTCACGAATTTTTCACGCGGCTTCGGCGGCGTCGCGCGCGCGATCTCGGCCGCATCGATGCGTTTCCAGGCCGCAAAATCGACGACACGAACGCCCCGCTCGTGCAAGAGCGCGGTGACGGCACCGGCTCCGGGCTTCCCTCCCGCCGGCGGCTTCGCCGCGAGATCCTCGGCAATCCGTTTGACGAGAATGCCCGCGTCGGTGCGATTCGTTCCGACTACCCCTCGCGGCCCGTGCTTGCACCAGCCCGCTGCGTAGACGCCGGGCTCGATCAATCCGTCGTCGTTCTTGAAACGCCCGCTCTTTTCGTCGAACGGCACGCCGGGCAGGGCGGGGGTGTGGTACCCGATCGCCGCGACGACGCTCTCAACGGGAAGTTGGAATCGCTCGCCGGTGAGCTCCGCGCGCCCATCGACGACGCGCGTTCGTTCCAGCAACAATCCCGTCACACTCCCGTCGCCGAGAATCGCGACCGGCGCAGCGTTGAAGAGCACATGGATGCGCATCGCCTTCGCTGAGCCGTTACGCGCGGCGAAAGAGCGGAGTATCTCGATATTGCGCTGTCGCACTTTGACTTCTTTTTCCGGCACCTCCGGACCGACATCGATTGCTACAGCTTGAGGGTCGACGACGATCTCGCAGCGCTCCAACTCTCCGAGTTCGGCGAGTTCGATCGGTGTAAAACTCGCTTCGACCGGCCCGCGTCGACCGATCAAATAGAGATCGGTCAGTTGCGCTGCACCGATGCGTCGCGCTGCGTGTTCGCAGATATCGGAGTCTCCCAGTTCGGCCTGCGTTTTTGCGAGAACGCGCACCACATCCAACGCAACGTTTCCGTTGCCGATAACCGCAAGCGCGGTTCCCGCGAGCTTCGGCTCCAAGTCATGGTGGAGCGGATGTCCGTTGTACCAGCCGACGAAGGCAGCTGCACCGTAGACTTCAGGAAAATTTTCGCCGGGAATTCCGAGTGCACGATCCTTTTCGGCTCCGACGCTGAAAATCAGCAAATCGTAGGCCGCCTTGAGCTCGTCGTACGTGAGATCTCGACCGATCTCGACGTTCCCCCAAAATCGTGTTCCCTCGCGAGCGAGCGTGCGCTCGAAGGCTCGCACGACCGCCTTCGTGCTTTGATGATCCGGTGCTATTCCACCGCGGACGAGGCCGTACGGCGTCGGCAGTCGATCGAAGATGTCGATCTCCGCATCGGGGAAAAGGCGCGCGATGGCGTCGGCGGTATAAAGCCCCGACGGCCCGCTACCGACGATGGCGACATGCATGCTCACGGCGTGGCTTGTTCGCGCCGTCGCTTCCCCTCCCTCGTGCCTCTCTTCAGGTGACTCTCAGAGCACCTTATTACGATAGACGCACCATCTCTCAAGGGAGGTTCCCATGCAACGAGTCCCCGTCATCGCAAATATCTACGGCTACGCGGTCTGCCTCATTGCCGTGTTGGTCTTTTTCATCGGCACCGCAGCGTGCATTTCCGGCGCCTTCGCGCTCGTCCATCCCACACCGTTCCATCCGTTCATCGGAAGAAATATCCGCATCGAACGCTTCGGCGGCCCCGCCGATATGATGTGGCGCGAGCGCATCGCCATGCATCCGGGTGCCATGCCTCCGAGAGCGGTGCAGCCGCACGCGCCCGCGACCCTCGGAAAGCCTCCGGCGGAGATGCTGGCGAACGCGCGTTACGCAGCGGTGCGACGGATCACCATCGCCCTCGCGATGCTCGTTCTCGCCGGCATCATGTTCGCTCGGCATTGGCGCTGGCTTCAGGCGGAGCAATGAGCCGATAGCCCATCCCCTGTGAAACCGCCTTCCTCACAGATTCACCTCGCTATTGCATCAAGGTGAATGCTGGGGAACGAGGGAGAGCGATGCCGAATCACAAGCAAAACCGTTTCGTGGTGCAAATGCACCAGGCATCGCACCTCCACTACGACCTCCGGCTCGAAGTCGACGGGCTCTTCGCCTCGTGGGCGATTCCCAAAGGCCCCACTCTCGCCGTCGGCAAGCCCCGCCTCGCCGTCCACGTCGATAACCATCCGCTCTCATATCGCGATTTCGAGGGAGTGATTCCGGCCGGGCATTACGGAGCCGGGCGCGTGATCCTCTGGGATCGAGGAACCTACCGAGCGCGCCCGGGCGAGGACCCCGCCGCGGCCATCAAGCGTGGGAAATTCACCTTCGATCTCCGGGGCAAGAAGCTCCACGGGCGCTTTACGCTCGTCAAAATTCACCCGCGCACGAACGGAAGCGAGCCGCCGTGGTTGCTCGTCAAAGACCGCGACAAAGACGCCGATGCCGCCTTCGATCCCGCAAATTATCCGCGCTCGGTGAAATCGGGAAAGCAACTCGACGAGCTATGAATTCACAGGCTGCAATTCGCGTCGATTCTCGTACGCTCCAACTTTCGAACCTTGCGAAGATCTATTTCCCGCGCAACGGCATCACGAAGGGCGATATCCTTGCGTATTACGATGCCGTCGCCGAACACGTGCTCGACCACGCGCGGCGACGTCCGATCACCCTCGAACGAGCTCCCGATGGAATCGACGGCACGCGTTTTATCGAAAAACAGATTCCTCGCGGCACGCCGGCGTGGGTCCATCGTGTCTCCCTGAGCGCTCTCGAAGGAAGGAAACGCATCACCTATGCGCTCTGCGACGACCGTGCAGCTTTACTGTATTTCGTTAATCTCGGAACGATCGCATTTCATGGATGGGTCTCGCGTACGGGCAGTATTGCAAGCCCCGATTTCGCATTTTTTGATCTCGACCCGGGTGAAGAGTGTTCGCTCGCTACGCTGGCGCGCGTCGCGCTGACCGTGCGCACACATCTCGAGCGCATCGGACTATCGGCATTTGTGAAAACCTCCGGAGCGACCGGGATGCACGTGCTCGCGCCGCTCGCCGGACAGCGAAACTACGGTGACGTAAAAACGCTCACCTATGAAATCGCCCGCAGCGTGCTCTCTGAACGCCCGCGGGATGTGACGATCGAACACGCGGTCCGCGAGCGAAATCATCGAGCGGTTTATCTCGACTACCGACAGGTCGGGCGAGGGAAAACGATCGTTCTGCCCTACTCCGTTCGGCTTCGCGATGGAGCTCCGGTATCGACGCCGCTCCATTGGCACGAAGTCGAGGAGTTCGCGACAATGCGATTGCGAGGCCGGCCGGCTGCGACGTTCGCTCGCTTCAACATTTCCTCGGTGCGAGCACGCATCGGCCACTATGGGGACCTCTGGAAGCAATTAGAGAGCAAAACCGGTGAACTCGCACCGGCGCTCGCCGAACTTCCTCCGACGCGTTCGCTCGTTCGCGGGAAAGGATTCGCGGGGCACGATTCGGTAGCAGCACGAGAATGAATGCTCGTTCGCTCGCTCATCGATTGCTCGCGACGTGTGCCGCCATCGCCTTTGTCGTTCTTGTCGGGAGAATCACCGACCGGACGACCGGGCAATCGCTCGCACGACTGACCGTTACCCTGACCGGTCCGAGCCATGCCTCCGCGCGAACCGGCCCCGATGGACGCTACCGACTGCTTCGATTGCGCCCCGGCATCTATCGACTCACCATTCGCGGGAAAGGTGTGCCGACGGTTCGCACCAGCATCAGACTGGAGGGCAGGAGGGTGACGAAAAATTTCGTCGTTTGCAACATTGCGCTCGATTACAGCTGTTCGAATCTCCCCCAATGATCCCGAGCCTTCGAAATGAGAAGAACTCGGGCAACTTGAGAAAAACGTACGATCATTCGCCTCGTTAAAAGGCACCACGACCGGCTGCGCGAACGAGCGATACGATGATCGCTCGCTCGGTGGCAACCACCATCATCCGCATCGCACTCGGCTTGCTGCTGGTCGTTTCCGGCGCGCTCAAAATCGGGCATGCGATCGAACTTGCGTCGGCGATCGCCGCGTTCCGCCTTCTACCGGCGGCAGCAATCGCGCCCATCGCGATCGCGCTTCCCTTCTTCGAAGTCTTCGTCGGCTTGTACCTTGTCGTCGGCATGTTGACGAAATGGGCTGCGTTGCTGGCGATGTTGCAATTTGTTCTCTACGGTACGGCAGTTGCTTCAGCGGTGCTGCGCGGGCTTGCCGTCAATTGCGGGTGCTTCGGCCCATCGGA
Organism: bacterium; assembly: GCA_021790895.1. Lineage (GTDB taxonomy): Bacteria > Vulcanimicrobiota > Vulcanimicrobiia > Vulcanimicrobiales > Vulcanimicrobiaceae > JABEUX01. The sequence continues at coordinate 40,875 of JAJYFM010000004.1, read as the reverse complement.
TCGGGCGACGACCGACTGGCCGCACGTCGCATTCGATTTTGGTTTGGCGCTCTGCGCCGCATTCGTAGCAATCTATGGGCCCGGTTTTTTTGCACTCGATCGGAGGATATCACCGTAATGCAACGCCGTACGCTTCTCGCTTTCAGCATCGCCGCACTCGTCCTGCTCGTCATCCTCGCAATTCTCGTCGTTCGTTTGCGACCATCACAGCAACTACAAAACGCATCAACGGCACCGGTTATCGCGCCGGCGAGCGTTGGTGGGCTCGCGCCGACGTTTTCTGTTCCTACGACGCAAGGCGAATTCGATCTCTCCGTGGTCAATCGACCGGTACTGCTTGAAGTCTTCGCGACTTGGTGCCCACACTGTCAGTTCGAAACCGGTATTCTCAACCGTCTCTATCAACGTTTTGGAAAGCGCGTCGCATTTATCGCTATCCCGGGAAGCACGACCAATATCACCGGAACGGGCCCTTCATCACAGGGGGACGTACAGACGTTCATCTCGCGTTTCGGCGTTCGCTATCCGGTCGCGATGTACGATCCGACGCTCGCCGTTTCGCAACTCTATATCCAAGGCGGCTACCCGACGATAGCGATGATCGACCGCTCGAAGCGCATTGTTTATCTCAAGAGCGGACAGACCAACTACGCCCCGCTCGCGCGAGCGGTGCAAAAGCTCTTACACTAGGAACGCTTCGTCATGACGGTGCGCGCTGCCCACGCTCCGACGAGCGCGCCCGCGAGACCGAAGAGAAATCCGAATACGACATCTTGGGGATAGTGCAAATGGGCGAGCACGCGGGCGACCGCAATGGCACCTGCGGCAACCAGCGCGAGTAAGGCCAACGCTTTGGAGCGTGGCCAAAGGTATCCGAAAGCCAAGCCGCATGCTGCGAGATGGTCGGACGGGAACGCATTATCGGCAGCATGCGCGACCAGCGGCTTTACGTGCTCGACCAAGAACGGCCGCCGCTCATAAATCAACGCCGCGCTGATTTTCACGAAAACAATCGTCGCGAGTCCACCGAGTGCCCCGCTCGCGACGTCGATGCTCCAAGCGCCACGCCGGATCGTCGCGACGACGACCAGCACGAGCGGTAGAACGATTCCCCACATCGCTACGAGCGCGATCGATGCAGCCACTGTCGACGGTTCCCTCCGATGATGTGATGTTTCGCCGCTTCGCATCGATGAAGCAAGCACGCGCTTCTTCTCGAGCGAAAGGGTGCGTGCGAGCGATATTCGAAGCCCGAGAAACATCTCCAAGCGTATACAGAGCGAAGGAATCGACGTGAAACGACCTCTCTCCTTGCCGACGGCATCGTTGGGCATCGCCCTCGCACTTGGCGTGCCGCTCGCTTCGCTTGCGGCGACGCCCCCGGCCGTCCACCCTAAAACCGCCACGCTGTCGAACGCGCATTTCTATCCCGATAAGGTGACCGAACATGCGATCGTGCTCGACGGCAAAACGATCCACTACACCGCCCGCGCCGGTACGATCGTTCTTCGCAACGAGCAACATCAACCGACGCTGCGGATGTTTTACGTCGCATATACGAAAAATGGCGCGAGCCCTGAAAAGCGCCCAATCACCTTCCTCTATAACGGCGGCCCGGGAAGCTCTTCCATGTGGCTACACATGGGTTCGTGGGGGCCGGTGCGCGTCGAGGTCGGCGACGGCACGATCCTCGGTGGACCGCCCTATCGCATCGTTAAAAATCGGTACAGCCTTCTCAACGTCACCGATCTCGTCTTTATCGATATGCCCGACAGTGGCTTCGGGCGCATCGTCGGTGCCGGAACGCCGAAGATGTTTTTCGGCGTCGATAAGGATGTCGCCGCGTTCGGTCAGTTTATCGAGCGCTATTCAAGCGCGTTCGGCCGCTGGAACTCACCGAAATTTCTCTACGGCGAGTCGTACGGAACCACCCGCTCTGCAGCCCTCGTGCACTATCTGCAGCAGAAAGGAGTCGGCGTTAACGGCGTCGTGCTGCAGTCGTCGATTCTGAACTTCGGCCTCGACGTCACCGGAGCGACGCCGATCGGGGGAAGCGATTGGGCCTATGCTTTTTATCTTCCCACCGAAGCGGCAACCGCGTGGTACCACCATGCGCTACCACAGCAACCGGCACACCTACGCCCCTTCGTCGCAAAAGTCAGTGCCTTTGCGCTCAATGAATATTTGAACGCCTTAGCCCGGGGCTCGCAACTCTCGCGACGGACCCGCGATGCCGTCGTCGCAAAGCTGCATGCCTATACCGGGCTCTCCGAGCGCTTCATCCGAAACAACAACCTCCGCGTTCCGTATTGGCGTTACGAAAGCCAGCTCTTACGCAATCAGGGGCTCGAGACCGGGAGACTCGACGGACGATTTATGACCGATACGACCGATGGCGCAGAGAACCAGCCACGGTGGGATCCCACCGATGCCGCGATCGATTATCCGTACACGACGGCGATCAACCAATATCTGCGCGTCAACCTAAAATACGACCCAACGCTTCAGTATCGAACGCAGATCTATAACATCATTGCAAATGACGGCATACCGGGTGGCGGATGGGACAACACGCACCGCGGCAATCCGACGACCGACGTCACCCCCGATCTCGCCGATGCGCTAAGCTACGATCCGCACCTGCAAATATTTTCCGCGAACGGCTACTACGATTTTGCGACACCGTTTCTCGAAACGGAATTCGCGCTCGACCACCTCAACGTACGCCCCGCGCTTCTTCAAAACATCACCTACGGATTCTATAAATCGGGACACATGATCTACCTCGCTCCGAAAGCGCTTGCGCGCTATCATGCCGACCTCGAACGTTGGTACGCCGCGACACTGGGAGGGCGCTAGGAATGAAGAACTCTACGACGACTGCGCTGCGCGCTACGGCGGCAATCGCGCTCCTGCTCTTCCCCGGCGCCCTCGCCGCTGCGCCGAACAAGCCCGCCCCGCCGCCGGCGTGGACGCGGGTACCCGATGCGGTCACCGAGCACAGCATGCTGCTCGACGGCAAACGACTGGCCTATACCGCGCGCGCCGGAACGATCGTGCTGCGCGGCGCCGACCGAAAACCGTTGGCGACGATGTTCTATACGGCATTCACGCGCAACGGCGAGAATCCGAACGATCGTGCGATCACCTTTCTCTACAACGGCGGGCCGGGCAGTTCGACGATCTGGCTGCGCATGGGTTCCTGGGGACCGGTTCGCGCGGCAATTGCCGCTAACGGCGGCATCACGCCCCCGCCGCCATACCACCTGGTGAGCAATCCCGACACGTTGCTCGATACCACCGATCTCGTCTTCGTCGATATGCCGGCGAGCGGATATGGGCGCATTTGGCCCGGCGCCGATGCCAAGAAGGTCTTCGGCTCCGATAACGACGTGAAGATGTTCGCCCAGTTTATCGAGCGTTATTTGACGAAATTCAATCGTTGGAACTCTCCGCGTTTTCTCTACGGCGAATCGTACGGCACTCCACGAACCGCGATGCTCGTCAATTATCTCCAAAATCATGCAGTATCGATCGATGGAATCGTCCTGCAGTCGTCGATTTTGAACTACAATCTTGCCGCGACCAATATCTACGGCGGCGCCGATACCGACGACTGGCAATATGTCTTCGACTTTGCGACCGAAGCGGCCACGGCATGGTACTACCACGCCGTACCGGGTGCAAACCGCAACCTCAATGCCTATATGCAGCAGGTGAAACGCTTCGCCATGGGCCCGTATCGCGAGGCACTCAACCGCGGCGCAACGCTTTCACCGACAGCGCGCGCAGCGATGGTCGGACAACTCGCGCACTATCTGGCGATTCCGGCATCGTACATCCGCCATTCAAACCTGCGCATCCCGGCGCAACGCTATATCGCGGAATTTCGCCGCGCGCAGGGCAAGACCGAGGGCATCTACGACTCACGCTATCAACTCTACACGCTCGACCGTGCCGAGATGCAGCCGAGCTTGGAGGCGAGCGACGCGTCGATCGACTCGGCCTTCTACTCGCTCTCGAACGTTTACCTCCGTAACGATCTTCACTATCGCACGCCCTTACGTTATCGGATGGGCGCGTACGCCGCCATCGCCAAGACCGGCCCGTGGAATTTCATGCACGATGGTTGGTTACCGCTCAACACCGCCCCGGATCTTGCGCAAGCGATGACCTACAACCCGCACCTCCGCGTTTTTTCGGCGAACGGCTACTTCGACTCGGTGACGCCCTGGTTGGCAACGGTCTATACGCTCGAGCACCTCGAACTCGCACCCGCGCTCCAGCGTCACATCACCTATGGATTCTATCCGTCGGGGCACATGATCTACCTGAACGTCACCGCGCTCGGCGACTTCCACGCACAACTCGAAGGCTGGTACCGGAAAATTCTCGCCCGCCGTCGTTAACCGGTCGCAGCAGCAACCGATACCGCACAGGCCTTAAAACCGGGTTCCTGCGAGATCGGATCGCGCACGTCGAGCGTCACTTCGTTCACCAGACTTCCCGGATAGCCCCAGAGCGTGAACAGCACGCCCTGCGGAACCTCCTCAGTGATGCGAGCGACAAGATCGATGGCGCCCCGTCGTGATGCGACGCGCACCAGCGCACCGTCGCGTACTGAGGAGCGGTGCGCATCGGCGGGATTGATCGAGAGCGTATTGTGCGGCGAACGCGCGACGAGTCGCGGAATGCGCGAGAACGTATATCCGCTCTGCCAAAGATCGTTCTCCCGACCGGTTACCAGCGTCAGCGGATACTGCGCATCCGGCACCTCCGGCGCCGCGAGATACTCCAGCGCCCAGAGCTGCGCGCGCCCGTCCGGCGTCGGGAATTTTGCGTCGCTATAGAGTCGCTCGGTTCCCTCGGAATCGATCGTCGGGATCGGTAGCTGATAGCCTTTCGAACCCGCATCACGAAGCCGCCCGTAGCTCAGCCCCGCAAACGGCGATTTCGCCTTCATTTCATCGAAGATCGCTTCGGAGGACTCCCAGGCAAAATTGCTCGCTTCGCTCAACCGCTTTCCGAGTTGCGCGGGTACGTACCAGTCGGGTTTGCTCGCACCCGGCGCCGGCGCGAAGGCGTCGTAGAAGCGCACGCGACGCTCCGTGTTGGTCGATACATAGGTACTCTCGCCCCACGATGCAGCCGGGAAAACGACGTGCGCGAGCTCGGTCGTCTCGTTTGGATAGATATCGGTGACCACCAAAAACTCCAGATGATCGCGGAACACGCTCCGCGTTCGTCCGGCATTCGGTAACGTCACGAGCGGTTGCACGCTCGCGCAGAGCAACGCTTTTTGCTCGCCGGCTTCGATGGCATCGAGTTGTTCGAAAATCGTCTTGTTCGGAATGCTGACGTTCCCGAGCGCTCCGGCAACAAGCGGCGGATTCACAATCGATCCCTGATGACCGCCGAGCGGAGAATACGAGCCACCGACTTTTCCAATATTTCCCGTCAACAACGCAAGGTTGATGAGCGAGCAGATCATATCGGTACCGTGCGCCTGATGCTCCAACCCTTTTCCTGATAGAAAGAGCGTCTTCTTGGAAGAGCCGATCGTTTTCGCGACCGCCCGAATCGTCGCGGCGGGCTGCCCCACGGCGCCTTCCACCTGCTCCGGGGCGTAGCGATCCAGCACGAGTTCGCGATACGCCTCGAGGCCGTTGGTATGCTGCGCGACGAAATCTTCGTCGTAAAGGCGATCCTGCAACAGCACGTTGCCGACCGCGTTATAGAATGCGACATCGCTGCCGGGACGAATACGTACGAAGGTTCCGAATTTTTTCGCCGCGCGCGCGGCCTCGGTTTCACGAACGTCGACGACAATGAATTTAGCGCCGCTCTCGGCGCGTGCGACGATCCGGTCGTAGATCACCGAGAGCGTCGCCGAAGCATTCGCACCAGCAAGAACGATCGTATCTGCGGCTTCGATATCCGCCAAGGCCCATGGGTGCGACGCATTTCCAAGCGAGCGCGCGAGGCCGGCAGAGCCGGTCGCTGCGCAGAGCCGCCCGTTGAGATCGTAGTTTGTTATTTTCAGCGCCGCAGCGAGCTTCATGTACGCATAGGCATTCTCACCACCGAACCAATCGGCGTGATAGATCCCGACGCTCGATGGACCGAAGTCGTCCAAATATTTCTGAAGTTTCTCGGCGACATGATCGAGCGCGCTCTTCCAGGTCGCGCGCACCATGCGGCCGCCGACCCGCACGAGCGGATACAGCAATCGATCTCGCGTCGGCCCGTTTTTCCGATAGAGCGTCTCAGAGAGAAACGCACCGCGCACGGAGTAATCACCTGAATTGACCGGACAGTTTTCATCGGGGACCAACTGAACGTAACGACCGTCGGCAAGGCGAACGATCGGAAGATCGGGCACCCTCGAATCGAAGGCGCGCGCGGTAAGGACGCGATAGCCGCAGCCGACATTACAGAAGCGGCAACTCGTCGAACTCGAGCGGAGATCGACGACGCCGGGTGCAGCAAATAGATGATCGAGGATATCCTTGCGTTTCATCGCTTGTCGCCCGTTCCGTAGAGCGCTTGATTTTCGTCGATACTCTCGGTGTGTCCGAAGATCGGTGATGAGAGGGCGACGGCATAGAGCTCGCCGTCATGCGAGCTCTGGAGCTCGATCTCCGGCAGCGACCGAGGAGCGGGCCCTCGTTCTACTTCGCCGGAGCGGGCAGCATCGAAAACGCTGCCGTGGCACGGGCACGAAAAGCTCTGCGTCTCATGCCCATAGGCAACCTGACAACCCATATGCGTGCAAATAAGACTATAGGCGACCACATCACCATTACCGAGCAACACGGCCAGTGCGGGTGAACTTGCGTCCGGATACGCGAAGCTGATTGCGCGTCGTTTTTTGAGCTCCTCAAGCGTTCCGATTCGTAGCCGAGGTTTCGTCGCGGGCGCCGCCTCGTCAGTCTCAAATGAAAATGCGTCGACCGCGAGACCGCCGGCTACTGCCGTTGCGATGGTCGCGATCGACGCACGCCTGCTCATTTTCATGCTCTGCTCTCCTTCGACCGTGCAAGCGTATCGCCGATCGATGAAGCACGGGAGAAGTTCCCGTGAACGCGCGTGAAGGCGTCAGCGTTGGTCGAAAGCTTCTTGCGCCGAACGTACTTCCGGCATATGTCGCTCCGCCCATCGCGCGAGTGCGCTGAGCGGTTCGTCGAGCGTTCGACCGAGCGGTGTGAGTGAATATTCGACGCGCGGAGGAATCTCGGGATAGAGCGTTCGCGTTACGAGTCCGTCGCGTTCGAGATCGCGCAGCGTTTGCGTCAGCATCTTTTGTGATATTCCGCTCACCGATCGCCGCAACTCGCCGAAACGAACCGCTCCGTCACCCCGCCCGAGCATGCCGATGATCAAGGTCGTCCATTTATCGGCGATGCGGTCGAGCAGCTCGCGCACGGGGCAGTTCCCGGAGAAAGCATCCGGCTCGGTCTTGGTTTCCATTTTGTTCCTATATACCATTTTGGTGCCTTATTGATTATTGGTACTTGGTATGCAATAGTGACTATACCACAAAAGGAGATTTAAATGAATAGCACCCTGCAAAAATACGCCATCGATCCCGCCCACACATCGGTCGAGTTCCTCGTCCGCCACATGATGCTCGCGAAGGTCCGCGGCCGCTTCACCGGCGTGACCGGCTCGTTCGCCGTTCCTCAAGAGGGAACGCTGCCGAGCGAGATCGAGGCGCATATCGACGCCTCCACCATCGACACCCGCGAAGAGCAGCGCGACGCACACCTCAAATCCGCCGATTTCCTCGACGCCGCGAACTTCCCCACTCTTGATTTCGTCGGCTCGAAGATCGAGGGCTCCGGCGAGAGCTTCACGCTCCACGGCAACCTGACGATCCACGGCGTCACGCGCCCCGTCGCGCTCGAAGTGAGCTTCGAAGGGCGCGCGACCGACCCGTGGGGGAACCAGCGCGTCGGCTTCACGGCCCACACCAAGATCGCCCGCAAGGACTTCGGCTTGACCTGGAACCAGGCGCTCGAGACCGGTGGTGTGCTCGTCGGTGACGAAGTGCGCATCGAACTCAACGTCGAGGGGATTCTCCAGACCGCATAGTCATGCAACCGACACTCTATATCCCGCACGGCGGGGGGCCCTGCTTCTTCATGGAGTGGCCCGGGGAGCCGTGGAAAAACATGGAAGCGTACCTACGTGCGCTTCCATCGACCCTCACCGAAGAACCGCGCGCGATTCTCGTCATCTCCGCGCATTGGGAGCGCGCGCTGCCGACCGTGACGGCCCATCCGCAGCCGAGCCTCATCTACGATTACAGCGGTTTTCCGGCGCACACCTATCAACTGCGCTACGATGCTCCCGGCTCGCCGGCGCTCGCGCAGCGCGTTCGCGATCTGCTCGCAACGGCGGGGATTCCCTCGGCGAGCGACGAGCGACGCGGGCTCGATCACGGCGTCTTCGTTCCACTCAAGGTCATCTATCCCGAGGCGCGCATTCCGGTCGTCGCGCTCTCGTTGCAACACCACTACGACCCGCAGCAGCATCTCGCAATCGGCGCGGCGCTCGCGCCGCTGCGCGACGAGGGCGTCCTCATCATCGGCAGCGGAATGAGCTATCACAACTTGCACCGCATCTTCGACGGGAACGACGACGGCGCCGAACGATTCGATCGCTGGCTCAACGAAACGGCTCTCGCACCCGCGAAGATCCGCGCGGAGCGCCTCATCGCTTGGGAGCAAGCGCCGCATGCGCGCGACGCCCACCCGCAAGAGGATCATCTCGCGCCGCTCTTCGTCGTCGCCGGCGCCGCCGAGATTGCCGCGGAGCGCGATTACCACGACGTCGTCTACGGAAAAACGCTCTCGGCCTTCCGTTTCAGCTAGTGTTTGTCTCTATTTTGTAAACTTTCTTAAAAACGCGCTTGGAGCGCTCGCGGCGCCGAGGAGGAGCGGCGCGCTCTCAGCGAAAGGCCGACACGGGGGAACACGATCCGGGTGCGCCGGGAACGGAGTCTCGACCGATGCGCGAGCGACGGTTTATCGATCCGAATTGTAGGGTAGCCTAAAAATCATGGCCGGCGAGAACTCGCACGCAGCCCTGCAACTCGCGGCCTCACTCGCCGGTACCGAGCAAGCCGTTCTTCTGGTAGAGCAGTTCGGGAGGGCGCGGGTCGAGGCAGCGATCGCCCCCGTGGAGGCTCGACAGGCGGAGCACGGCGCCCACCTCACCGAATCGACGCTCGAAGCGCTCGAGCAGCGCATCGCCCCGGGATGCCCGAGATTTCCGTTCAGCCTCAGCACCGGGCGTGGCTGCATTCTTCTTCCGGGAATCGATGACGCGGCGCTTCCGCAGCGCGAGCGCGAACGGTTGCAGCTTCTCGCCGCCGCCGTTGCCGCACCGATCGACGAGCGCGCCGCGTTCGCCTACGCCGACAACCTCTCCGAAGGGATCACGATCTATCGTTATCCGGAGAATGAGCCGGAAATCGAGTTTATCAACCGTTCTGCGGCACGCCGCATCGACTCGACGCCGGAGCGCGTCATGCTTGAGCCTCGCGCACTCTTTCGCGACCAAAAGAATCGGCAGCTCGCCCTCGACGTACTGGCGATGCTGCACGAAGGCGACGATTCCACGATCACGCGCGAGGTCCAGACGTTGAGCGACGCCTCCTATTGGGTACAACTTCAGCCGTTTCCGTTGCCGGCTTGCGACGGAGTTCCGCGCGTCCTTCTTATTTCGTCGGATGTCACCGTCGTTCGCGCCGGCGAAGAACGCGAGAGCATTCTCACCTCATGCATCGAACTCGCCGCCGACGCAATCGCCGTCTACCGCATGAGCCGTGGGAACGCCGTACGACCCGCCCTCATCTACGGCAACCGCGCGTTTCGCACCCTCCTCTCCACGATAGCCGACGGCGAGAACGCTTCGCTTCGCATCGACCATGGCGAAGATCTCGTCGAATACTACATGCACGCCTTAGAAGATCGCGAGTTCGTGCAACGCGAGGGCAGCATTTACGTTGCCGACGGTACGAAAAAACTTCCCGTCGAGATGCACGCTCGCCGACTGCGCGGTGCGACCGACGAACATGAATACATCGTCCTCTCCTTACACGATCTCAGCCTGCGGATCGCTGCCGAACGCGAGCGTCGCGTGCTCTCCAACGCGATCGCCGAATCGCTCGACTTTTTTGCGATCGGTGACTTCATCCCGCCGAGCCGCGGCGGATCCCATATTCTCTACATGAACCCTGCGTTCGCGCAACTCGTCGGCTACGCGCCGGAGGATCTGCTCGGCCGCTCGTCTGGAATCATCATCTCGCCGAATAACACGCAGCAGGTACTGACGACGCTTACCGAGAGCATCGAGCACAGGAAGGTGGTGAACCTCGAGCTGATGATGCGCGCGAAGGATGGACGCGATATCTGGTGCGAGTTCGTTGCGCAACCGATCTTTGATGATTCCGAAGAGGGCGGCTACTGGCTCACGGTCGGCCGCGAGATTACGTTACGCAAGCAAGCGACCGGACAGATCGCGCTTCTTACGTGGGTCTTGGATGAGATCGATGCGCGCGTGACCATCTACGAACCGACGAAGGAGCAGCAGTTTATCGTTTCCTACGAAAACGCCGCTTCTGCAGATCTCGGGCGCTATCGCTTTCTCGAACTCGTTCGCGGCGGCGGAATCGTCGGAAGGCTGGTCAAGGATCGGAAGTTCGCCGAGTCACCGCTGCGCACGATGTTAGCCGACGCCGATGGAGAGCACGTGACCGAAATTGAGATTCGCGCGCTCTTCGACGGAGCGGGGCGCCTCGCTGCGGTCATCACCATCGAACGCGATATGGCCTCAACAACAAGCCCCGACGGTCGCCCAAGCGTCGTGCAACTCGCCCTCGTCACCGCCGGAATTCAGAACATGATCCACGCACCGACTCCCGAAGCTCGCATGCGCGCGTTGACCCTTACACTGCATGAAGGTTTCGACGCATCGTTGTCGGTGCTTCCGAACGGAGAACGTCAGCGCAGCGGCCTGACGTTCGAGCCAAACCATCGACGCGCAACGCTGCACTATTCTTCCGACGGCCCGAAGAGCGCATTGGTGACGTGGAGCGCTGCTCTCGGCGACGCGGAGTTAACGACGCTCCGGCTCGCACTCGAAACATTCTTGGGGGCGGTTCACCTCTCAAACTGAAAAAACGCATCGAGATCGAGCTCCCGCTCGACAAGATCCGCGATCTCGTCGAGCGAGTGCTCCCGCTCGCGCGCGATGAAACGTCGATCGGCAATCGCGCCGAGCCCAAGGGAGGCACGAAGCCGTTCGAGATATCGATGCCGAAATGCATCGTCGTCAAAGATTCCATGCAGGTAGGTTCCCGCGACGCGCCCGTCCGAGGAACGAGCGCCGTCGCGGCGCGTGCTCGTTGCACCCTCGCTCGCGATCTGCGCAAAGGGGAGGCTCTGTTCGTCGTAGCTCGTCGTGCCGACATGAATTTCGTACCCGCGAATCGCCTCTCCGGTCGCGGCGAGCTCTCCACGAACGCCGATCGTCGTTTTCTCGCGCTGCATGACGGTCGAGAGTGGCAACAGCGCAAGCCCGGCGTGCGTGCCGCCCGCCTCGACTGCATGCGGATCCTCAATCTGTCGACCGAGCATCTGCATCCCTCCACAGATGCCCAGGACGCTCCGCGCTCCTTGCAGTGCACCATCAAGCCTCCGCTCGCGCAGCCACTGCAGATCGGCGACCGTGCTTTTTGAGCCCGGAAGAATCGCGAGATCCGCATTCGCGATATCGTCGCAGCGGTCGGTGTAGCGCAGTTCGACCGACGGCTCCGCGGCGAGCGATTCAAAATCGGTGAAATTCGAAAGATATGGGAGAGCAAGCACGGCGATACGCAGGCGATCGTCGTCACGACGCGCGTGCCATGGCGCGCCGAGTCGACGCCGCTCGAGCGAGAGCGAATCTTCTTCATCGAGCTGCAGATTTTTGAGAAACGGCACGACTCCGAAACAGCGACGCTCGCAACGCCGTTCGATCTCGCGGATTCCCGGCTCGAGCAGGCTCCGCTCACCGCGAAATTTATTGATCGCAAAACCGGCGATGCGCGCGCGGTCGCTCGCGTCGAGGAGCGCCATCGTTCCGTAGATTGCGGCAAAGACACCGCCGCGGTCGATATCGCCGACGAGCATGCACCGCGCGTCGGCTGCGTGGGCCATCGCCATATTGACGATATCCCCTTCGCGCAGATTGATCTCCGCCGGCGAACCCGCGCCTTCGAGCACGATCGCTTCGTACGCTCCGGCGAGTCGTTCGTACGATTCGAGCACCGCCCCCCAGAATCGCTCCCGATTCCGTCCGCGATAGTCGGCGGCGTGCACCGTCCCAAAGCGCTCCCCGTGCAGCACGACCTGCGCCCCCTCGCTCGAACTTGGCTTGAGGAGAACCGGGTTCATATCGGCACTCGGGGCGATCCCGGCGGCTTCGGCCTGAAGCGCCTGAGCGCGGCCAATCTCCTTTCCATCCGGCGTCACCGCGGAGTTGAGCGACATATTCTGCGCTTTGAAGGGCGCGACGGCGATGCCGCGGCGCGCGAGCGCGCGGCAGAGCGCTGCCGTAATCAGCGACTTTCCGACGTCCGATCCGGTGCCGAGCACCATGAACGCCTGCGCGCGTCTGCGTCCGCCCAGCCCCAGAGCCTTCGAATTCATGCGGCGCCTCCGATTCCCGAGGAACCCGGCAGAGCCTTTCACGGAGGGCCGGCGACCCAAGCGGCGAAAACCGATGCTTTGCCGACGCCCGAAGCGATACGGGCGTTTTTTATGCCGAGCCGCCACGTGCGGCCATTCTTGGCGGAGAGCCTACCGATGAACGAGCACCCGACCCTTGAAGCGCCCGAAGCGCCCGTGCAGAGCATGATTTTCGAAACGGCTCCGCCATCCGACTCCGCTGAGGCAAGCTCCGAGACAGCAGTTCCTCATGCCGCCGTCGAGCCCACGCTCGATGCCACCGTCGAGCCCACGCTCGATGCCGCCGTCGAGGCCGCACCCGCCGCGCCGAAGGGACCGACGCCCGAGCAACTCGCTGCTCGGCAGCGCGCGCAGGAACGCTGGGAGAAGCTCGTTGCGGCACACGCCGAGGGTGAGAGCCGCGAGGCGCGCGTAAAGTCGCTCGTGAAGGGCGGACTGCTCCTCGATATCGACGGCTATCGCGCCTTCCTGCCCGCAAGCCAGAGCGGCGAGCAGCGCGGCGCCGCGCTCGACCCATTGGTCGGCACCAAAATACACGTGAAGATTATCGACGTCGACGAAGCGCGCAAGCGTCTCGTCGTCTCGCGACGTCGCGCGCTCGCGCAAGAACGACGCGAGAGCCGCGCGGCGACGATCGCCGCGCTCGAAGTCGGCAAAGAGTGTGACGCGACGGTCGTCCGGCTCACCGATTTCGGTGCGTTCGTCGATCTCGGTGGTGGGGTCGATGCGCTCATACCGATGAGCGAACTCGATTTCGAACGCGTCGCCAAAGCCGCCGATGTCGTCAGTGTCGGCGAACAGCTTCGCGTGCGCATTCTCCGCGTCGAAGGAAACGGCAAGAAGATCGCCGCTTCACGGAAAGCGATGCTCGCCGATCCGTGGCGCGACAATGCAGCGCTCCTGCGCAACGGCGCGACCGTCGAAGGTACCGTGGTCGCTCTCGAACCGCGACTCTCCGTCGAAGTCGCCCCGGGTATCGTCGGTACGATCTCCGACCGCGAAGCGGATCCCGCCGATTATGCAATCGGCGAGAAAATCGAGGTCACGATTCGTTCCCTCGATATGCGCGCGCGCCGTCTTCGTTTAAGCGTTCTTCACGGCACGCCGGCGATGAGTTCGACGGGATTTGCCCCGCTCGGGCAGGAGCTGCGCCGCTAGGCACAGCCCCCACTCGGCTGCGTTTCGCGCAGCTATCGCTCCATCATCGACCCACCGCCGAGCGGCAGGCGTTCGCTCAACGCCGCATTTGCAAGCGCCCGGAGCGCCGCCAGGTGCGCGCGCGTGAGTTCGTCGAGCCCCTTCCGTTGCAAACCGGTCGTGCTCTCGTCGCGAAGATTGACGAGTTCGCCGCGAGCCAACGCCTGTGCGTCGCTGGGCGCGCCCGCCATCGGATGGAGCCACATCATCGCGAGTCGTTTCGCAAACGCCATCTGCAGATTGCGTTTGATCGGTCCATCGTGTTCGACCATCCCGTTGGCGAGGTCGCCGAAGATCGTCGCCTGCGCCCACGTGAAGAGGTCGGTCAAGCTCATCGTCGAGTTGACGCGATATTTCGTGTGGATATCAGCGATCCGCTGTAAGGTCAACGGAGCGAAGATCTCGTCGAGTGCGGCATTTTGCGCCGCGTTGACAGTTTCGACGACCGGCACATCATGCCGCGGCGTCGGATTGTAGGCCCAGGTTCCATTCGTAAACGAACTCACTTCGGAGTAGGTGAGACTCCGCAAAACGTGGGCGTTGAATTGCCACGCATTGTTATCGAAGAGCTCGCTCGCGAGCAGATTCCATGCACGAACCTCCTGCTTCCGCGGAACTGCGGTTAGCGGCAGCGGTGCGTGCGGATCGGTGCGCCAGGCACGCGAGAGATACTCGCCGCCGATCGTATGCGCGGCCATCAGCGAGCAGCGGATATCGTCCATAAACGGATAGGTGAACGCAAGGCGCGCTTCGTCGTAGGCGTGCCCCGGCGAGGGGAAACGCGCGAGAACCGCGTTCATGAGTCCGCGCATCATCCCGACCTGTCCTTCGCACCAGTGCAACGGATGATCGGTCAGCATGAACTGGAAGACGCGCGGATCGATTGCATGGCCGTCCGCGAAGTCGACATCTTCATCGGAAGCGAATCGATAATACGGGTTCGTCCACTTCGAGGCCCAGCGCTCGAGCGTCGGGAGTTCGGCGCGCGGCGTCGTTGCACCGATATAACCGTATCCGTATTTAATCGCGTGGTAATCGTACGGCCCGAGCACGAGTTGCTCGTAATCGCCCTGCGGCGTACCTTTGGGCCAGAGATTGATGGGATTGTAGGCCATGACCGAGGTCGAGACGCCGTACTTCGAGGTGAAGGCCTTGCTCTGCAGATCCTTCGCCGTATAGGCCATCGCACTGATGAAATTGTGCTGCAGGCCGAAGTCGTGCCCGGATTCATGCAACACCGTCGCGCGAATCGCCTCGAGAACGAATTTGTGCTCGGCGGCGGCCGAATCGGGAAGTCCCCGTGCCGGCGCGATCAGGAAGCGATAGGCGCGCCCCGCAGTCCCTTCAACCGCATCGACGTTGATGCCGACATTGAGCTCTTCGCCGGTGCGAGGATCGCCGATGATCAGCGCTTCGGCACCGTACTGCGGCTGCGTCGTATCGACCCAACGCACGACGTTATAGGAGAGATTCTCCGGGTCGGCGTTCGCCGGGAGCTGCTGCACTTTCACCGCGTCGAGAATGCCGATCTTTTGGAAGGCATCGTTCCACGTCATCAAGGCATCGCGAATGGTCGCACGATAGGCGACCGGGACGTCGTTGCCAATCGAGAAGACCAACGGATGCGTCGCAATCGACGGTTTTCCGGGCGTCTTCGGCTTGAAGTTCCAGCGAAGAATGTAATTGACGTTGCGCGTCTCGTGCGAATCATTGGCGAAATCAAGGCGCGGGACGCTGAAGAATCCAACGCGCGCGTCGTAGATGCGCGGAACGAAACCGTCATGCGGTTCCTGAAGGATATTATAGGTGATTCCGACCTCGATGCTGCGCGCATCAGGCACGTTATCGATCGTATTCGGGTCGAAACTCGCCCAGGTCTGCCGAACGTTCAGGACGTCGTTCGTCGGGAAGGCTTTCGCGCCACTGAAAAACCCGCGCGACGGATCGAGGTGATAGCCGTGCATCGGATTGTGAATCTCTTGCGAGAAGACCGCGTTGAAGTCCGCGACGTCGCCGAGAAATGCGGCCGCAGGGATGACGATGTTGCCGGTCTTTGCATCGCGTGCAACGATCGGAACGACCGCGATCACCGAAGCCGGCATCGATTGTTTGGCCGCTAGCGCCTGCGGTGTTCCGGGTTTGGTCTGTACGATGCGATTGGGCCAGCGCAAGGCGATCTTTCCGTCTGCGCGATCGAATTCGAAAATGCGCGTCGGCGCGACGTACGGCTCACCGGCGGCCGGGCCGAAACCACCGAGCCCGGTGGAGGGCACCGAGGTCTCTATGAACGATCTCCCGATCTGTTTTGGTGAGAGCACGAAATAGTACATTCCCGCCTTCTTGATGAGGGGAATAAGCCCCGGTTCGAGCTTTGCGCCCTTGATAAAAACCGTGTACGGGGCCGGCTGCGGTCCGGCGCCCGGCTCTGCCTGCGCACGGGCACTTCCCCCCGATAGTACGGCGACTAGGGCAAGCGCGGCCGCGCCTGCCATCGCAAAACGACGCACGAAACCTCCTACATAAGCATCCCGGATCCGGGATACGAGCGAGCGACAAGAAACTTTACATTCTCTTTCGCAGCCACGCTTGCGCTCCCCCGCCCAGCAACGGCTCGCCGGCTAGGCGCTTCGCCCCGGCCATGCTATACTGCGCGGGTTTCCCACCCTTGAAAGGTTCCTTCAAGCGATGCGTCGCGTACTCTTTATCGTCGTTCTTCTTCTAACGTTTTTGCCGCTGACCACCCCAAAGGCTTTCGGCGCCACGGGGGCGAGCAATGGAACGGCAGCCTGCAAAGGGCGTGCGCTGCGTTCGGTCGCAAGCCACACCCACGGCAAGGTCAATGCCTGCGTCGCCACCCTCCATCGTTTCATTCTCGAGACGACCTACTATCAGAATGCCTCGCTCCTCGGCGGTACCGCACTTGCCGCCTTCCCGGAGGCGCGCTTTCGGTACGGCCTCGCTCCGCGCATCGAACTCTTTCTCGATTACCCCTCGGAGATTGCGAAATCCGGAACGCGCGGTAACGGCGTCTATTTTATGACCGGTGCGGGCGTCGGTGCGAAGGTTGGGCTCGGGGAATTTCACAACGCCTACTTCTCGATCTCCGGAGAGGAGCACCCGCCGCTCGCGGCGCTTGCCAATACAGCGATCGTTCCCGACTCGCTCTACAATCTCTACGCGAATTGGTCGCCGGCACGTTCGTGGCTCCTCGGAGCATCGGTGGGACGATACGCCTATACGCAGAGTAATCTCGGTTTTGCGCACGTCATCACACCGACCGCGGCGTTCTCGGTCAGTCACGATCTCAACCTTCGCTACGGGATCACCGCGGAACTCGCGACGCAATCGGTCGCCGCGTACGGCGGCAGCGCGCAAACCACCGGCACGATCGCCGTTCAACGCGTCCTCAACCCGAGATTGCTCTTTTCGCTCGAACTCGGCACCGCATTTAATCCCAGCGCCGATAGCAAGCCGCATTACCTCGGTTTCGGATTCACCTTTCGGTAGAGCAGTCTCGGCCTCACGCGATCGTGATGCCGGTTCCCTGAACGAGCGAGCCGATTCGTGCCGCCTCCGCGACGCCGTTGCTTCGCAACGCGGCGAGAAACGGATCGAGTTCGCGCTCGGGAATGGCGATTAAAAGCCCGCCGGAGGTCTGAGCATCGGCAAGCGCGAGACGCAACTCTTTTGCGACATCATCGCGAAAGCGCGCCCCGTCGGCGAGCGCCGCATCGAGATTCGTTCGCGTCCCTCCCGGTACGATGTTCTCGCGCGCGAGCTCGAGCACTCCCGGCAGTAACGGAACGCTCTTCGCTTCAATGTTCGCGCCGATTCCCGTTCCGAGCATTTCGTGAAGGTGCCCCAAGAGCCCAAACCCGGTGATATCGGTCATCGCGCTCACACCGAAACGCAACGCACATTCCGAAGCGCATCGATTCAATGTCGACATCGATACAACGGCCGGGGCAAGTGCCTCGGGGCCGATGGTGTCGGAGCGCCGCGCGGTCGTGAGAATTCCCGTTCCAATCGCTTTCGTCAGCACCAGCGCGTCGCCGGCGCGTCCGGAATTGTTCCGCACGATCCGCTGCGGATGCACGATGCCGGTCACGGCCAGCCCGTACTTCGGTTCGTCGTCTTTGATCGTATGTCCACCGATCACCGCGATCCCCGCCGACGCCGCGCTATCGATGCCTCCGCGCAGGATTGCAGCGATCGTCTCTGCTTCCATATCTTCGGGAAATGCGGCGATCGCCAACGCAAAGAGCGGAGTTGCGCCCATCGCGTAGATATCCGATAGCGCGTTTGCCGCAGCGATCCGACCGAAATCGTATGGATCGTCGACGATCGGCGTGAAGAAATCCAACGTCCCGACGATCGCATGCTCGTCGTCGAGACGATAGACGCCCGCATCGTCGGCGTTTGCCGTACCGACGAGAACGCGTGGGTCGAGAACCGGGGGGAGGTCGCGCAGAACCTGCGCGAGCGCACGTGCGTCGAGCTTCGACGCTCAACCTGCGCAGCTTGAGAGATGGGTCAGTCGCGTTATATCGGTCTTCGTCACCAGATCGCTCGCTAGTGGAAAAAGATCGAGGCGATGCTACCGATCACGACGCCACCCACGAAAATAATGCCGAACGTTGCCACGAGCACCTTTCGCGGAAAGACCTTCCGTACGATAAAGAGCGAAGGCAGACTGATCGCCGGAAGCGTAACGATCAATGCAATCGCCGCGCTCGTGCTCATTCCGTGCGCGAGCAGCGTTTGCACGATCGGGACTTCACCCGCCGTTGGGACGACGAAGAACGTACCGGCAAGCGCGACTAACGCCGTCGGAAGAATTCCCGCTGTATGGAGCGTCAGTCCCGGCGGGAAGAGAAATGCACGCAGCGCGCCGAGCAGAAGAACGATGGCGATGTAGCCCGGAAGAATGGCGACGATCTCGTTCCACATCTCTTTGAGCCACGCGAGCGAAAGCGTTCGCACGTTGGCGTCGGGGCGTTCGATCGGCGCAAGATCGAAACTCGGTGCATCGACCTGCGCGTTTGGAAGCGCGGCACCGAAGCGATGGGCGACGGCGACGACGACCGCGATCAACAGGACCGCCGAGACGAGGCGAATCGCCGCAAACTGCCACCCTAAAACGAAGCCCATAAAGATGAGTACCGCGGGATTCAGCAACGGATTGCCGAGGAAAAATGCGAGCGCCCCTTCCATGCTGGTGCGCTGCTTGCGCATCCCGACGACGATCGGGGCGGTGCAGCAGGTGCACATCATTCCGGCGAGCGAGATCGCACCGGCGATCGCCGCCGAGCGCGCGTTCGCCGCGCCGAGAAGCCGGAGCAGCCACTTCCGCGGAACGAAGACTTGAATTGTTGCTCCGAGGAGCAAAGCAAGAACGACTGCGGTCCAGACCGCATTAAAGTACGCAAAGGCATACTGCCACGCAGCAGCCCAACCAAGCGCCGGCGGAGCGGCGCTCTTCCCGCTGACCATCGACGGGCCGATCGAATGCGTCGCTGCGGCGAGGTGCGCTTTCCCCCAATAGGGAGCCCACTTCACGATATAGAGACCGATAACGGCGATCGCAATAAAGAGCAACGTGCCGAGAACGAACGATCGCGTGTTCTGGCGGCCGACGGTTTCTGCTGATGCGGACACGATTTCTCTCCCTCTTCCAGCGCGCGTGCAGTCGCTTTAGAGCGCGCAGGTACGGAACCCGGTGAAAATATCCCGCCGATGCGGAAGGTAAAAATTTCTCCACCGTGTGGAGATCAATCGCGCGCGGGTACTCCACGCGCCTCCACGTAGAGACCGCTGAACACCGAACCAAGGTTGCGAATACTCCGCATAAGGATCGGGAGCGAAGCCGGGATAGGGGAGAAAGGGCGAAGCGGTCCACTCCCATACATTGCCGATCATCTGCACGCAGCCCCACGGTGACGCGGCTTCGGCGAAGGCATCGACGCTCGCGACATCGCCGTACCAGCCGTCGAGATTCGCGTGCTCCGGATCTGCGGCGCCCTCGCCCCACGGATAGCGCCGTCGCTCGCCACCGGTCGCGGCGACCTCCCACTCGGCTTCACTCGGTAAGCGGCGCGCGGCCCAGCGAGCGAAGGCTTCGGCTTCGTGCGCGTTCACGTGTACGACCGGCTCGCGGTCGCGCAAGGGAATACGCCGTTGGAAGTGGCGCCGCTCCCAGCCGTCGCTCGAACGCATCCAGTTGAGCGGCTGCTCGGCGCCCGTCTCGCTGCGCCACGCCCAACCTTGCGCGCTCCACAGCGCTTCGCGATGGTAGCCGCCGTCTTCGACAAAGGCTCGATACTCCGCGCACGTGACGCAACGTTTCGCGATCCGGAACGCGGCGAGATCGACCTCGTGCTCCCATTTTTCGTTATCGAAAACGAACGGATCCTCGCGACGCGCACCGATCCGATAGCGCCCCGCCGGAATCGAAGCATCTCCTTCGATCGTCGTCTCCGCGACCGGTGCCGGAGCGGTCGGCAACGTGGGCGCTGCGTAGGCGAGCGTTTGACGCGTGTAGAGCGTCGCTTCGCCGTGCATATCTTCGTGAAAGAGTACGAGCGATTGAAAATACTCGCTGCGTTCGTCGACATAGGGCGCAGCGAGCGTCGCTTCGAGTTGCTGCTGAAGATATGCGAGCGTCTTCGCCCGCGACGGAAGCGGCAACGACCAGCGGTCGTCGTGGGCGATCTTCGCCGAATCGTAGAGCAGTTCGCTCCCGGGCAAAAGCGACGGACGAGCGAGCATCGTCCGTAACGTCCAATGCTCGGCAAAGAAGGCGACGTGACCGAGCTCCCACAACAACGGGTTGATGATCGGCAAGAGCGGAACGAGCAGCTCCTCATCGCGCAGGTCGGCGACGAGCGCCAAGGTGCGCTCGCGGGCATCGCGGAGTTCCTCGGCGCGAAGAAGCGGCACCCGGATCGCCATTCTCTCCCCGGCGCGCGGACCCTCGCGCTCGGGCAACGCCGTCACCGCGCGCCGCTACGCGCGCCTCTTTCGCGCACTGGGCTATCGCGTCCGTATCTACCCATCCGATGTCGCCGCAGTCGACGCCGAGATCGTCGTCGCCCTCCATGCAAAGAAGAGCGCCGCGGCAGCGCTCCGCTACTGCAAGAGCGCTCCGAACGGCCACCTGATCGTCGTTCTCACCGGCACCGATATCTATCGCGATCTTCCGCGTAGCCGCATCGCGCAACGCGCGCTCGAGGCCGCCGATGCAATCGTTGCATTACAGCCGCTCGCGCTCGACCGCCTCGCTCCGGCGCTGCGCGCAAAGGCGTACACGATCGTACAATCGGTCACGCTTCCGGCGCTGCCGATGCGGAGAGAACGCACGCACACGCTGCAGAGCTTCGCGGTGCTCGGGCACCTACGCGCCGAAAAAGACCCCCTCCGCGCCGCCTATGCCGTACGCGGCCTTCCGCGCGCGTTTCCCGTCCGCGTGCAACTCGCCGGCGGCATTCTCGACGAACGCTTTCGCGCCCGCGCGAGCGACGAGGCGGCGCGCAATCCGCGTTTTTATTATCGCGGCGAGATCGGTGCCCGCGCGGCGCTGGCGCTCCTCGCGCGCAGTGACGCGCTCGTTCTTTCCTCGCGTATGGAGGGCGGTGCGAACGTTCTCGGCGAGGCGATCGCTCTGCGCGTTCCGGTGCTCGCTTCGCGCATCGACGGCAACATCGGGTTACTCGGGGAAGCCTATCCGGGCTATTACACGGTCGGCTCGACCGCCGCGTTGCGCGCGCTCATCACACGCTTCGTCGTCGATCGCGCCTTTCGCGCATCGCTACGCGCGCACGTGGCAAAGCTCGCAGCGCTCGTTCGCCCCGCCCGCGAGCGTTCGGCGTGGGCGCGCATCCTGCGCGATTGCAGCACGCAACGCTGAGGCGGCCTATCCGTCGAGCGACGCAGCGCTGCGAAGGGCAAAACCGGCCTGCGCGAGCCGCGCGCGAATGAGTCGCGCGTGCTCGAGCGCATGCGGCGTATCGCCATGCAAGCAGATGCTCTCCCCGCGCCCCGAGCGGGCGAGTTCGACCGCCTGCGCAGCGGCCTCGTCGGAGCGCTCGATGACCGCCGCGGGCTCGCTGCGCGGGACGAGCGTGCCGTCGCCGCGATAGCGACGATCCGCGAAGAGCTCGCCGATCGTTCGCAATCCGTGCGCGCGGGCGCGCTCGAGCGAACGGCTTCCCGCAAGTCCGACCAACGCCGGCTTCGAAGCGATCGATGCGACCGCGCGCGCGACGGCATCGGCGATTTCATCGTCGACCGCGCTGCGATTGTAGAGCGCGCCGTGCGGCTTGACGTGCGTGAGTTCGGCACCCTCTTCGCGCGCGATCCGTGCGAGCGCGCCCACCTGCTCGGCGACGAATGCGGTAATGCTCTCGGCACGCAGATCCATCGCTTGGCGCCCGAAGCCTTCGCGGTCGGGATAGGATGGATGCGCACCGACGGAGACACCGCATCGAAGCGCCGCGCGAATCGTCGCGCGCATCGAACGCTCGTCCCCGGCATGCCCTCCGCACGCGATATTCGCCGAGGTCACGATCTCGAGCAACGCGGCGTCATCACCGCACCCTTCACCGAGATCGGCATTGAGATCGATGCGTTGCACGGGCAAAAACGTCATCGTATCGCCGATGCGTATCTGCCCGAGTTTCCAGATATCCTCGGCGAGCACGTGCGCGAGCACCGGATATCCCCCGGTCGTCGGCGCGTCGACGCCGAGGAGGATCGGCAATCCGCTCGGCGGCAGTTGGATCGTTCCCGGAAAGACCGCAAGTGTTTGAATCTCGTCGGAGAGAAACGCGATCGGTTGCCCCTCGCAGCGCACTCCTGTGCGATCGCTCTGCGGGCTCGCCCGCCACGAACGCGAGCAGAGTTGCGCGAACGGAGCGCTCGCACCGAGATGAAGGCGCTCCCGTACGACGCGCAAGCGCGCGTCGTACGCGCGTGGCTCGCGGGTCATCGCACGCTCCGTTCCTCGTTCCCCAATCGCAAGCACGTCGCCGTCGCGCAGCGCGCGCCCCTGAAAGCCTCCGAATCCGGCACGAAGATCGGTACTCCGCGAGCCGAGAACCTCCGGCACGGCGATACCGCCGCGAACGGCGAGCACCGTGCGCGCGCCGACAAGCGGCGAAGCGAGACGGAGCCGCGCACCGGGCTGCACAAGCGTTCGTTGGTACGCTGCGATCGGTTCACCGTCGAGCGATGCATCTGCATCGGCACCGGTCAGCGCAACGAGGCTCGCCTGCGGAAAGCGCACGCAGATATTTCCGTAGGCGACTTCGATTGCCGCTGCATGCGCTTCGTTGCCGACGATCGCATTCGCATCGGCGAGGGCGTGCGCATCGAAGGCACCGCACCAGGCGATCGCTTCGTGGCGATAACCCATACGTGCTTCCGCGACGATGATGCTCTGCATCCCGGCGCGCTCGATAACGAGGTGCTCCGGCATCATCGTTCGCGCACGAATCGCACGCGATCGCCGGCGGCGAGTAACGCGGCGGGGCGACGCTGCGGATCGAAGAGCACGCTCGTCGTCGCTCCGAGGAGATGCCAGCCACCCGGCGATGCGATCGGATAGATTCCGGTAAAGCTATCGCCGATGGCGAGCGATCCCGCGGGAACGCGCACGCGCGGTTGCATCCGTCGCGGCGTCACCAATCGCGGATCGAGGCCGAGTAAGTAGGCAAAGCCGGGAGCGAATCCGACGAAGGCCACGCTATAGAGCGGAGCGAGATGACGGGCGATCGTCTCCTCGACCGAGAGCCCATGCAGCGCTGCGATCTCCTCAAGATCCTCGCCGTCGTAGCGAATCGGAATCTCGTGAATGCGTTCGGGCGGGCTCGCCGCAGCTTCTTCGGCAAAGACCTCGAGGAGCGCGGTTGCAACGCGCTGCCTGCTCCCCCGCACGACGAGCACACCGAGGTTTCCGAGGCCGACCACCGCTTCGCGCACCCCCGGATCGCTGCGGATCGCCCGTGCGAGCGCCTCGAGCCGCGCTTGCTTTGCTCTCCCTGCCTCCCCGTCGATCTCCAGCAGCAGCGCCTCCTCACCATAGGGATTCACTCGTGCGCGCATCTCGGCTCCTGCGCGAGCCGGAGAGTAAAATCCTCGCCCGCACGCGAACTCGGGGGGCTCCGTGAGTCAATATGTTTTTAGCATGTACCGTTTGGGCAAGACCGTCCCCCCCAAGCGGCGCATCCTCGATGATATCTCCTTAAGTTTCTTCCCGGGCGCGAAAATCGGTATCCTCGGCCTCAACGGGTCGGGGAAGTCGACGCTGCTGCGCATTATGGCCGGCGTCGACACCGAGTTCGACGGCACCGCCGAGCCGGCACCGAATCTTCGCATCGGCTATCTCGAACAAGAGCCGAAACTCGACCCCGCACTCACCGTTCGCGCCTGCGTCGAGGAAGGGATGGGCGAAGTCATGGAGGCGCGGCGCCGTCTCGACGCCGTCTACGCCGCCTACGGCGATCCCGATGCCGATTTCGACAAACTCGCGCGCGAGCAATCCGAACTCGAAGCGATTATTGCCGCTGCCGGCGATGATAGCGACGCACAATTAGAGATCGCCGCCGACGCACTGCGTTTACCACCGTGGGAAGCGATCGTCGGAACGCTCTCCGGTGGCGAGAAACGCCGCGTCGCGCTCTGCCGTCTTCTGCTTTCACGCCCCGACATGCTGCTGCTCGACGAACCGACCAACCATCTCGATGCCGAGAGCGTCGAATGGCTCGAGGGCTTTTTACAACGCTTTCCGGGCACCGTCGTCGCGATCACGCACGACCGCTATTTTCTCGATAACGCCGCCGAATGGATTCTCGAACTCGACCGCGGACGCGGGATTCCTTGGAAAGGGAACTACAGTTCGTGGCTCGAGCAAAAAGAGCAGCGTCTCGCCGCCGAAGAGGCGCAAGAGAGCGCGCGTCGCCGCTCGCTCGCGCACGAACTTGAATGGGCTCGCACCGCGCGCAAAGGGCGGCAATCGAAAGGGAAGAGCCGACTCGTTCGTTATGAAGAGCTCGCGAGCTACGAATACCAGAAACGGAACGAGACGCAAGAGATCTTCATCCCGCCCGGGGAACGGCTCGGCGCGAAGGTCATCGATTTCCTCGACCTCGGGAAGAGTTATGACGGCCGCGTGCTCTTCGAAGGACTAAACGCTTCGATTCCGGCCGGCGCAATCGTCGGAATTATCGGCCCCAACGGCGCCGGAAAGTCGACGCTCTTTCGCACGATCGCCGGCGACGAGCATGCCGACACCGGAAGCGTTGCGATCGGCGAGAGCGTCAAACTCGCGGTCGTCGATCAGTCGCGCGCCTCGCTGCCGAACGACGCGACGGTCTTCGAAGCGATCGGCGGCGGAGCCGATATCATCAACGTCGGTCGTTTCGAGATGCACGTTCGAGCCTACCTCGGTCGCTTTAATTTTAAGGGCGGCGACCAACAAAAGAAGGTCGGCGTGCTCTCCGGCGGCGAGCGCGGTCGCTTGCATTTAGCGAAAGCACTCCTTTCGGGCGCGAACGTCTTGCTGCTCGACGAACCCTCGAACGATCTCGACGTCGAGACACTTCGCGCGCTCGAAGAAGCGCTCTTAGAATTCGGCGGCACCGCACTCGTCGTCAGCCACGATCGGTGGTTTCTCGACCGCATTGCGACGCATATTCTCGCGTTTGAAGGCGAGAGTACGGTCGCTTTCTTCACCGGCAACTACCACGAATACGAAGCGGATAAAATTCGCCGACTCGGCGAAGAAGCGGCGCGCCCGAAACGCGTGCGTTTTCGTCCGCTCGTTCACCTGTAGCGTCAAGAGAGAGTCTCCGTGCCCATTCACGCCGTCCTCTGTTGTCTGATTGCGATTCATGTTCGTGCGGCATCGGGAGCTCCGCTTGCCGGAGCCCGCGTCGTCGCAACCGATCTCGCCGATCGCACCCGAATCGCCGCTCGTTCCGACGCGCGCGGCAATGCACAACTGAACGTCGCGCGCGGAAAATATCTTGTCGCTGTCGCGCGCCGCGGTTATGCAAGCGTCCGGCTCGGCCCGGTCTCGGCCCGCAACGACGAGCGCGTCGAGGTCGCGCTTCAGCCGCTCGACTCGGCGCAACTCCACGTGATCGCGACCGTGCGCGTCGATGGAGCGGATCGACCGGTGCGCACGGCGACACCGCATATCTCGATCTCGCGCGCCGAGATGGAGCGCGCCGGGGTCTCGCAGGTCATCGGTGCGCTCGAAAGTATTCCGTCGATCACGATCGCGCGGCCGAACGGCGGTTCCTCGACCGCGTACGCCACCGTCGCACTTCGCGGCCCCGATCCATCGGAGACGCTCGTGACGCTCGACGGGCAACTCCTCAACGACGGCAATACCGGTGACGTCGATCTCTCGCGTTTTCCGGTCGCCGCGTTTTCCAACGTCGAGATCAGCGAAGGGCTCGGCCCGTTCAGCCGTGAGGGAAGCAACACCATCGGCGGCGCCGTCAATCTCATCTCGCTTCATCCGACGCTCGCGCCGCAGAGCGCCTTCTCGCTCTCGACCGGTTCATTCGGACGAAACGAGATCTGGTACAACACGACGGGAACGCATGGAAAACTCGGCTATGCCGCAGCGCTCGACACGCAGAGCGAGATCGGTGCAGCGAACCAAGGCGTCACCCTCTGCACCGGCGGTTACAATCCATCGAAGCCGCAGCCGTGCACCGGCGCGCAAGCGCAACAGATTGGATCGCATATCCTCTCGCGCTCGGGTCTCGTGAACCTGCGGTACTCCATCAATCCGGAGAGCGATCTTGCCTTTCGACTCTTTACGATGGCCGACACGCGCGACATGAGCGCCGCCGACAACGCCCCCGCGCTCGCGACGCAGCAAGGGCCGGGCGCCGATTTTATCGGCCCGGGCTCATCGACGATCGCGCAGCACATTCGCGCATACGATCTCCGCGCGCGCACGGCGCTCGGCAAGGGATCGTTGCTCGTCGACGGGAGCACCTCTGATAACGATCTCGCGCTTCAGGGCGGCGGCGTTTCGCCGTACGATCTCACTCACTACGACCGTCGTTCGACGCTCAATCTCAGTTGGGAGCTGCCGCGGAATCGCAACGATTTTGCGATCGGCGGATACGCAAGCGGCGAGTCGTTCCGCGCAACGGGCGTGAGCGGAACCCTCCAGCAGCAGATTCTCTCCGGCTTCGTGCGCGAGAGCGATCGGATCAACGCGCGCTGGCGGCTGCAAGGCGGCATCTTCCTCACCCATTATTCGAGTTTTGGATCGAGCCTCGACGGCCGCATCGGCGCCGCATTCAATCTTGGTCCGCACGATGCCGTTCACGCCGCAATCGGCACCGGCTTCCGCGCCCCGTTACTCATCGAACGCTATCTCTTTCCCGTCGCCGATCTCCCCATCGATGCCAATTGCGTTGCGACGGGCCAAGGAAATCCGGCGGAGCAACCCGAGCACGCGACCGAATACGAGCTCGGCTACGCACATGCCGGTGCCACCGGCGATAGTTACGATGTTGCACTCTACCGCACCAACCTGCGCGATCCGATTGAAACCTACTATCCGCTCGGTGCGCATTGTCCGGCAAGCCTTCCGCCGCTCACCTCGTATCCAATCAACGTCGGGAACGTCGTCTATCAGGGCGCGGAGATTCGCATGCATCATCGGCTCGGTGCCTTTAATGTGGTCGCGCGCTACGGACTCAATGTCGCCTATCCCGGGCCGCTTCCCGCGACGGTGAGCAATCCGACCTCCGGCGGTAGCCTGGTCGCAAATCAACAGTTCCTCAATATTCCTCAACAGAGCGGCTCGCTCGGTCTCGATTGGGCGCGGAACGGCTGGCATGCGGTGCTCGACGGCTACGCACAGGGCAGCAACAACGCCTATAACCAGGGCCCCTTTGCGATGCTCGATGCAGCCTTTGGACGCACGCTCTCCGACGGACTCGATATCACGCTCGCAGCGACGAACCTCACCGATGCAATCGCCGGACGCTATACGCTCCTCGGCGCCGGCGTTCCGTATCGCGGCATCGTCGGCACGAACGGCGGCAATCCCATCTACGGTCCCTTACCGACCAATCGCTATTTTGCCAATCCATTCGGGGTGCGCTTGATCGTGACGATTCGCCGCTAACGCAACCGAAGCGGGGCTTGCACGTTTCGAAGGGAACGCCGTGATCGCCGTTCATCTCAATGCCGTGGCAACCGCCGTGCCGCCCTACTGCTTGGAGCAGCCCGATATCGAACGGCGCGTGCGCGCGCAGTTCGGCTCATCGGCGCAGGTCGCTCGTCTTCTTCCCGTCTTTGCCAACACGGGAATCGAGCGCCGGTACTCGTGCGTCCCCGTCGAGTGGTATTACGACGAGCATCGCTGGGCCGATCGCAACGCGATCTACCGCGAGCAGGCGCTCAACCTCATCGAAACGGCGACGATGCGCGCACTAGAACGCGCGCAACTCGCTCCCGAGCAGATCGATGCAATCGTTAGCGTCTCGACGACCGGCCTTGCGACGCCCTCGCTCGATGCGTTGCTGATGGAACGATTGCCGTTTCGGCGCGAGACGACGCGACTGCCGATCGTCGGGCTCGGATGCGTCGGCGGAGCGCTCGGCCTCGCTCGCGCCGCCGATCTCGTGCGATCCGGCGCGTTCGCGAAAGTGCTCCTCGTCGGAGTCGAATGTTGCACGCTCTGGTTCCGCCGAAACGAGATGACGAAGAGCAATATCGTCGCGACGGCGCTCTTTGGAGATGGTGCCGCGGCCGCGCTGCTCTCCTCCTCGGGTGAGGGTCCGCGCCTCCTCGCCGCCGGGGAATATACGTTTCCGCGCACTCTCGATATCATGGGCTGGGATGTCGCCGACGACGGCCTGCAGGCGATCTTCTCGCGCGATATTCCCGCGCTCGTCGCGCGCGAACTCCGCCCGATTCTCGATGCTTTTCTCACGCGCCATCATCGCACGCTCGCCGATTTCGATGCCTTTCTCAGCCATCCCGGCGGCACGAAAGTGCTCGATGCGCTCGAAACACTCTTCGAACAGAAGCCCGACTCGCTCCACGATGCACGCGCGGTGCTGCGTGATTACGGGAACATGTCCTCCGTCACGCTGCTCTTCGTATTGGAACGCGCATTGCGTGAAGGCGCTCTCGTACCGCTCGAGGCGCGCCGAGCGCTGCTAAGCGCGATGGGGCCAGGATTCACCGCCGCCTTTCTCACGTTGGAACGATGAGCTGGCTTGACGGCGTTCTGCTCTTCGTCGTCGCGCAGCGTTGCATCGAACTCCTCTACGCCGGGGCGAATACGCGCCGCGCGCTCGCTGCGGGCGCGATCGAGATCGCCGCGCGACAATACCGCTGGATCGTCGCACTGCATATCGCGTGGATCGCCTCGATGCTGCTCTTCATCCCGCGCAACGCGCAACCGAATCTCCTTTTGCTCGGCATCTACGCGTTGCTCCAACTCGCGCGCATCTGGAGTATCGCCTCGCTCGGCCCGTATTGGACGACGCGGATCGTCACCTTTCCCGATCGTCCCTTAGTCGCGCGCGGCCCCTACCGCTACCTCCGCCATCCCAACTATCTCGTCGTCGCCTGCGAGATCGCCGTGCTTCCGCTCGCCTTCGGCGCATGGCAGATCGCCGCGCTTTTTACCGTGCTCGACGCGATCCTTTTGAGCGCGCGGATTCGCGCCGAAGATGCGGCGCTCGACGCCCGCCGCCGAGCGTAGCATCGACCTGTGGAAGCTGAGGTCGCAAATTCTCGCGCGCGTGATGCTGCGGGCGAACGCTACGAAAACAAGAGATCTCGCCGCTCATCGGTGGGGCGGCCGGGCGTCCGCGCTGGAAGAGCGAAGCGGCCGGGAACCACGGGCGCGTATCCTCGAATTGGCGCGCGATTTCGCTGAGATGGGCCGGCGGATCATCTGCCGCCTGCAATGCTTCGAAGAGCGCTCCGGTTTTATCGCTGCCGAAATCGGCGACGAGATCGTCGTGAATCAGCATGTGTTGATAGCCGTTCCAGCCGATGCTATTGAGGATCGTCTTTCCTCGCTCGCGTCGATAGAGCGTCCAACGATAGGTGACGGCACCGATGACCGCCGACATCGTCGGCGACATCACGCTCGAACTTGCGGTCGTCTCCGAGTACCAACCGTGATCGAATTCGTGAAAGAGCATCTGCACCGCGTTCTGCCCCGCATGGTCGACGCCGTAATCGATATAGCCCGGAAACCAACCGATCGTATTCGTCGGCGGATCGTAGGTGCCGGCGGTGAAGGTCGCTCCGGCAGCGATCGTCCCCGGCTCGACGCGCTCCGCGCGGCTGAGATAGATCCGCGCGCTCGACCCGGCATAGGCAACATCGACCGCGATATTTCGTAGCCGCCGACTCCGATAGAGCATCGCGTCGACCGAGGTCAGTCGGGATCCCGTGATGCGTGGGCCGCGGTAGAGCGTCGTCGCATCGGGGCCGAGATGCACGCACGGCGGCATCGTCGGGGCGGGCGCCGGCGCTTCGCCGAAGCGCGCCGAGGCGAGCATCGCCGCAGCATCGGGTCGCAGCGCAAACGCGGTTGCGCAGTGAGGCACGGTGCACAACATCGCGCTCGCCTTCGCTTGCATCGCAGAGAACGCCTCGTCCTCCGTCGCCGCCGACGGTAAAAAAGAAAGCGAGCGAGGCCTTGCGGCATCGCTCGCTCCTTCTCTCGTCGTTTGGGTTAGGCGACTTCGAAGAGCCCCGCCGCACCCATGCCGCCGCCGACGCACATCGTCACCACGACATATTTTGCGCCGCGACGTTTGCCTTCGATCAGCGCATGCATCGTCATGCGCGCGCCGCTCATGCCGTAGGGGTGGCCGATCGAGATCGCGCCGCCGCTGACGTTGAATCGCTCCTGCGGAATGCCCAAGCGATCGCGGCAGTAGACGGTCTGCACCGCAAACGCCTCGTTGAGCTCCCAGAGACCGATATCGTCGACGGTGAGCCCATGCGCCTTGAGCAATTTCGGAACCGCATAGACGGGGCCGATCCCCATCTCGCCCGGCTCGCAACCTGCGACGGCGAAACCGCGATAGAAGCCCAGGGGCGTCAGGCCGCGTTTGCTTGCAGTCTGCGCGTCCATCAACATCAACGCCGCCGCACCATCGGAGAGCTGCGAGGAGTTGCCCGCGGTGATCGAGCTCTCTTTGATTCCCGGAACGGCGCCCTTTAACGCCGAGAGTCCCTCGAGCGTCGTGTCGGGGCGATTCCCTTCATCTTTTTTCAGCGTGACCTTCTTCTCGGTGACGACGCCGCTCTCTTTATCGGCGACCGCCATCCAGGTCTCCATCGCGACGATCTCGTCATCGAACTTCCCGGCCGCTTGCGCCGCAGCGGTGCGTTGCTGGCTCGAGAACGCGTATTCATCTTGCGATTCGCGCGAGACTTTGTATTTCTTCGCGACGTTATCGGCGGTGTAGAGCATCGGCATATAGATATCGGGGGTATGCCGAAGCAGCCATTCTTCGGTGTAGAACTTCATATTCAAGTCGTTCTGCACCATCGAGACCGATTCGACTCCCGCGGCAAGGACGATCTCTTCGCCTTCGACGATGATGCGGCGCGCGCCGGCAACGACGGCATCGAGCCCGGAGGCGCAATACCGGCTGACGGTCGAGCCGGGGACGCTCACCGGGCAACCCGCGCGGAGCGCCGTCGTGCGGCCGATGTTATTTCCGGTCGCGCCCTCCGGCAATCCCGTGCCGACGATGACCTCGCCGATCTCCGCCGGGTCGACCTTCGCGCGCGCGATCGCTTCGTGCGCGACGAATCCCGCAAGCGACGCACCCGGCGTTTGATTGAAAGCGCCGCGAAACGCACGCCCGATCGGCGTCCGAGCGACCGAGACGATAGCCGCCTCACGCATGGATCAACTCTCCTTGCTTGTAGTTTGCAAACGTGCCGTTCTTCTCGGCGAGCGCTTTTAAGAGCGGCGCGGGCTCCCAACCGAACGCAACGACGCGTTCGTAGACATGTTTGACACCGACTTCGTCGGCATACCACATCGGGCCACCGTGGTGCGGCGGAAAACCGTACCCGTAGACGTAGACGATATCGATATCGCCCGGACGCAGCGCGACGCCCTCTTCGAGCAGATACGCACCGCGATTGATCAGCGCAAAGGTCAAGCGTTCGAGAATCTCCGCATCCTCGGCCGTACGCGCGGCGATTCCCGCCTTCTTCGCTTCTTCAGCGAAGAGCGCTTCGACCTCGGGGTCGAGAATCGGCTCGCGTCCTTTGCCGACGCTCTTGTCGTACTTGAAGTAACCGGCCATCGTTTTCTGGCCGAGACGCTTCATCTCGACGAGCCGATCGATGACGTTGGTTTTCCCCTTCGCCACATCGGGGCGCGCTTTCGCGATGTGCCATGCGACGTCGATTCCGGAGAGATCGCCCATCGCAAAGGGCCCCATCGGGAAACCGAACTTCTTCGCAATGCGGTCGATACGCATCGGCGAGATGCCCCACTCGGCGAGTTCACCGGCGGCCTTCGCATAATCGAAGACCATGCGGTTGCCGATAAAGCCGAAGGCGTTGGTCGAGAGCACCGCCGTCTTGCGGAGGCTCTTGCCGAGCTTGAAGGCGGTCGCAAGAACCTGCGGCGAGCTCTCCTTGCCGCGCACGATCTCGAGCAGCGGCATGATGTTGGCCGGAACGAAGAAGTGGAGCCCGAGGAAGCGATCCGGGCGCTTCGTCACGCTTGCCATCTCGTCGATATCGAGCGTCGAGGTATTCGATGCGAGGATGCACGTCGGTTTGGCGATCGCGTCGACCTTCGCAAAGACCTCTTTCTTGACGTCCATGCTTTCGAAGACCGCTTCAACGACGACATCGGCGTCGGCGAGTTCACTATACTCTTCGGTAAATTGAATCGACTGGCCGAGTTTCCACGCCTCTTCCTGCGTCATGCGGCCCTTCTGAACCTGATACATGAACATGCCGAAGACCGTCTGTTTCGCCTTCTCGACCGCGGCATCGTTGGAATCGATGACGACGACCGGGATGCCCGCCTGCGCGAAGGTAATCGCGATGCCCGTCCCCATCGTGCCCGCACCGATCACCGCCGCTTTCGCAATCGGCAGCGGCTCGGCGGCCGGGAGGCCGGGGATCTTGCTGAGTTCGCGCTCGGCAAAGAAAACGTGCCGCAACGCAAACGAGGGTGCCGAACGCGCGAGCTCTTCGAAGAGACGCGCTTCGCGCGCGAGCCCGTAGGCGAACGGTAATTCGACCGATGCTTCGACCGCGTCGATCAGTTTATGCGCGGCGAGCCCGCCGGCATCTTCGGCGGGAACCATCTTGTGCGCTTGCGAGACGACGAACGCCGCCGCCTGTGCGCTGATGCCCTTGCCGAGTTCGACGCGTTTCTGTGAGATGCGACGCTTTCCGAGCGGCGCTGCGAGTGCAATCTTGAGTGCCGCATCGAGCAGATGCTCCGGCGAGTCGACGACTTCGTCGAGCAGTCCCTTCGCGGTCGCTTCTTCGCTCTTAACGTTGCGCCCCTTGAGCATCATATCGAGCGCATCTTGCGCGCCGATCGCCCGCGGCAGGCGCTGGGTACCGCCGGCGCCGGGAAGCAATCCGAGCTTGATCTCGGGTAAGCCGAGTTTCGTATCGGCAGTTGCGACGCGATAGTCGCAGGCGAGCGCGAGTTCGAGCCCGCCGCCGAGCGCATTTTTCTCGATCGCGGCGACGAAGATTTTATCGCTGCGTTCGATCGCGGCGATAACGTCGCGAATCGATTTCGTCTCGGGGGTCGGGACGGTTGAGAAATCGTTGATATCGGCGCCGGCGGAGAACTGCCGGTTTGCCCCGCGCACGATGACGGCGCGGATCTTCTCGTCGGCACTTGCCGCTTCGACGATCGGATAGAATTCGCCCGAAAGGGCAAACGAGAGCGAGTTGACGGGCGGATTATCGAGTGTGATAATCCGCACGCCGTCGCGGTCTTCGGTATGAACGAGCGCCATGACTACGCCGTCACCGCCATCTTGCGGTCGAGTTCGAAGCCATCCTCAGGTAACGTCATCACGTCGCCTGCGCCGTCGATAATCTGCCGTTTGTACCATGCGCCCTGCGAGAGCACGTGGCTGGCGTAGAACTTCGCCGTCGCGAGTTTCGCCGTGTAGAACGGATCCTTATCGCCTGCGGCGATCTTCTCCGCGGCAACCTTTGCCGCGCGCGCCATCTGCCAGCCGCCGGCAACGACACCCCAAAGTTTGAGGTAGGGAACCGAACAGGCAAAGGCTTTCTTGAGATCGCCCATCGCGTTCATGCCGATCCATTGCGAGACTTCGGCGAGCGTCGCGATGCTCTTGAGCAGCGCTTCGCCGACCGCTTTCACGTCGGCATTCGAGTCCGCTGCGGCCTCTTTCGCGAATTTTTCCATCGTTTTGATCACGGTGGTTGCGGTTGCGCCCATATCGCGGATCAGCTTGCGCCCCACGAGATCGAGCGCCTGGATACCGGTCGTTCCTTCGTAGATCGTCGTGATGCGAACGTCGCGATACTGTTGCGCGATTCCCGTCTCTTCGACGTAGCCCATCCCACCGAAAATCTGCACTGCGTTGGAGCAGAGTTCGACGGCGTTCTCGGTGCACCAGCCCTTCACGATCGGAATCATCAGCTCGATGAACGCCTTATGCTCTTTGCGCGTCTTCTCGTCGGGGCTCTTCTGCGCGAAATCCAGCGAGGCTGCGGTAACGTAGGCAAGCGCGCGCATCGCTTCGATGTTCGCTTTCTGCCACATCAGCATACGGCGCACGTCGGGGTGTTCGATAATGCGTACCGGCGCTTTATTGCGCGTCGTCGCATCGGACATCTGCACGCGCTCCTTGGCGTAGGCAAGCGAGCTCTGGAAGGCACGATCCGCGACGGCATAGCCTTGCACGCCGACCGAGAATCGAGCCGCGTTCATCATGATGAACATATATTCGAGGCCGCGGTTCGCCTCGCCGACGAGGAAGCCGATCGCGCCCTTGCCTTTTTCGCCGAACTTCATCGTGCAGGTCGGGTTCCCGTTGATGCCGAGTTTGTGCTCGATGCCGGCGCAGATGACGTCGTTCTTCTCGCCGAGCGAGCCGTCGGGTTTGACGAGGAATTTCGGGACGATGAACATCGAGATGCCCTTCGTTCCTTCGGGCGCGTCGGGAAGACGCGCGAGAACGAGGTGAATGATGTTCTCGGCCATGTCGTGCTCGCCGAAGGTGATGAAAATTTTCTCACCGCTGACGAGGAAGTGATCGCCCTCCGGAACGGCCTTCGCGCGCACCTGCGCGAGATCCGAACCGGCTTGCGGCTCGGTGAGGTTCATCGTTCCGGTCCACTTTCCCGAGACGAGATTGGGAATGTAGGTCTTCTTCTGATCGTGCGAGCCGCAGAGTTCGATCGCTTCGATCGCGCCCTGGTTCAGTAACGGACCGTTGGCGAAACCGATATTCGAACCGTTCCACATCTCCAACGTCGGCCCGAGCAAAAGCTGGGGCAGGCCCTGGCCGCCGTACTCTGCCGGGACGGGAAGCCCGATCCAACCGGCGTCGGCGAATTTTTTGTAGGCTTCTTTGAAGCCCTTCGGTGTGGTGACGTTGCCGTTCGCATCGATCGAACAGCCTTCTTTATCCGCCGTGTGATTGAGCGGATCGAGCACGCCGGTCGCAAATGCACCGGCCTCTTCGAGGATCGAATCGAGAACGTCGAGCGTGTCTTCATTCCCGGGGAGCTTTGCGACCTCGTCGATACCGGCGAGTTCGCGGAGGACGAACTGCATGTCGCGCAGTGGGGCTCGGTAGGTGCTCATGCTGATGTTTTCCTTACGGGCGTCAGAGTGGATTCGGTCGTATAGAGTTCGCTGCGGAGCCGTTCGATCGAGGTCGCAAGCGAATCGAGATAGGGCAGCATGCCGGCTTTAATACGGGCGAGACGCTCGCTCCCGGCAGTAGTAATACGATAGAACCTTCGCGAGCGTTTGCTGGGATGCTCCCACTGGCCCACGACAAAACCGCGCTCTTCGAGACGGCGCAGCAACGGGTAGATCGTATTGGTATTCACGGCGAGTAACCCGGAGCAGAGGAGCTCGATGCGGGCCATCAGGCCCGAACCGTGATCCTCGCGCTCCTCCAGCAAATGGAGGATCAGCACGGGGAAGAGCGTCTTGCTCTTAATCGGCCCGCGGATAACCTCTTCGGCGGTGCGCTTGGCGAGGGATGCCATGGTAAACCCTCCTATTATTACTTTTAATAAGTTTTCCTTCCGCTGCTGCGGCTTTACCGGAATTTTGCTAGACTGAAGGTCGCCATGAACCTCACGGCTCCAGCGCCCCTCCTCGCCCGTGGCGACTTCGGGAATCCGAGCCTCGCCCAAGGCGCGCTACCGCTCAGTCCCATTGCAAGTGCGAACGGGGCGCCGGTCGCGTTCGCGCTCTCGACGAACGTCCCGCCGACGAATCTCTCGCTCGCGCTCGTCACCGATTCGGCGGTGAAGATCGCCGCTGTTCTCGCGCGCGGAATCGGCGCAAAAAAGCAAGCGAGCGTTCCCGGAATTTTAGCGACCGGTAACTTGCACGACCATGCAACGCATCGATCGACCGTCGCGCAACTCGCGATAGCTGCTCTATATCCTCACGAATTCTTCTCAGCTTATGCATGAGCGTTCAGACTTTTCTCAGATTCTTCACGCCGTTTCGGTAGGATTCGCACGATGAGTGCTTTGCACCAACAACGTTCGCTCCGGACACCCTATCGAGCGGCGCGCGAAGCGCTTCACGCCAAGCTCGCGCCGCTTGCAGCGAGTGCGCGCAGCGCTCGTATCGAATTGCGTGCCCCGCTCGTCGCGATGAAAGCCACCCACGATGTTGAGGCGAGTTTCGAACTCGCCGAAGATCCGTTGCGCTTCGATGAAGTGTGGCGCGTCTGTTGGCATCCATACGGCGGCGGCCCCTATCCCGATTTCGAGGGTGTGCTCGCAGTTCGTTCGTGCGACGGCGGCGGCTGCTCGTTGGAACTCGACGGTCAATACGAGCCACCGCTCGGTCAATTTGGTCGCGTTTTCGATGCCGTGCTCGGCGCGCGCATCGCTTCGGCGACCGCACGCGAACTTCTCGCCGATCTCGCCGAGGAGATCGAGGAGCGAACGGCAACACCGCAAGCATCATGAAAGCCGTCGAGATGCATGTCGATTTGCCGCTTCCGGCATCGGCTGCTCGCGATGAAGCTATGGAGCTCTTCGCCGCACTCGGTCGGCGCGAGCCGCCCTTCGATGAACTCGCACTCGCCGTCGGCCTTCGTTCGCTCCACCTTCCGGTTCAGGGCGAGCTCCGCATCCCCGTCGCAACGCACGTCGAACTCGCGCCGGTGCGTTGGGAGGCGAGCATCGAGATGCAAGCAGCCGATCACCCGGGGCTCTTCCCGCGCTTTCATGGAACGATGACGCTCAATCCGGTCGGCGCGACGACCTCCGAGCTCTGGTTGCAAGGCGAATATAACGCGCCCTTCGGCGCGCTCGGCGAACGTTTCGATGCGACGGTGCTGCACGGCGCGGCGGAGCGCAGCCTGCGCGAGTTGCTTCAAAGCATTGCCACGCGCCTTGTTGCAACGATTCGCAAACGCGAGGAGAGCGCCGCGCGCCGCGCGCGCGGGCTTCCTTAGTCGGGCTTTTTCGCGAGCGAGACCATCGGCAGATCGACCCAAAATGTCGCGCCGCTACCGGGGCGCGAACGCACGTCGACGTGTCCGCCGAGCTCTTCGGTTAACTGACGGACGACCGCCAATCCGAGACCGCTCCCCGCAGTGCTGACGTTCGCTCCGCGATATCCCGGCTCGAAGACGCGCTCCCGATCCTCCGGTGCGATCCCGGGGCCGCTATCGTTGATGCGCACGTTGAGTCGCCCGCCATCTTGGCTGCATTGCAACTCGATCGTTCCACCCGGCGGCGTGTAGCGCACCGCGTTAATGAGAAGGTTGCGCAAAATTTGGCCGACGCGCATCGCATCGCCGTAATAACTCTCACAAGAACTCTTGCGCTCACCGCAGGTCTCGTAGACGATGCGAATCCCTTTTGCCTCTGCCATGCCCGCCGTCGCTGCAGCATGTGCACCGATAAGCGCGCAGATGTTGAGCGGAGCGAGCGCGATCGTCACCGATGGCGATTCGGCGATCTCCGATTTCGGCGGCTCGGCGAGCAATCGTCCGGCGCCGACAATCGCATCGCGAATCCCCTCCAATCGTGCGGGCTCGGCATCGAGAACGCCGTCGACGATCCCTTCGACGTTCGATTGCGCGATCGAGAGCGCGTTCCCGACTTCGTGGCGTAGCATCGAGCGCGCGCGACGATCTCGCCGATCGCGATCCTCTAATCCTTGGATGAATAACAACAGGCGCCCGGAGATCGGGTCCTCAAGCGGTTCGAGTTCGGCCTTCGCTGCGTCGTAATCGCCGAGCGTTGCAAGATCGAGTGCGTGAACCAGACGCTGAGTTACCGAATCGGTCACTCGTGAGCAGCCTTATATCCCACTCCGAAGACGGTCAGCACGTATCGCGGGTGGAGTGGATCGACCTCGATCTTTCGGCGAAGGTTATTGATGTGCCGGTCGAGCGTGCGCTCGTAGATCGAACCATCGTCACCGATGGCATCGAGCAATTGCACGCGCGAGAAAACCTGCCCGGGATGGCGTGCAAGTGCGCTGAGGATCCGAAACTCCGAGGGAGTGAGATCGATCTTCTCGCCGTCGCGCCGAACTTCGTGTGCATCGCCGTCGATCGCGAGATCGAGCACGTGCAGCCGGTGACGACCAC
The DNA here is from genome assembly GCA_021790895.1 of bacterium. Lineage (GTDB taxonomy): Bacteria > Vulcanimicrobiota > Vulcanimicrobiia > Vulcanimicrobiales > Vulcanimicrobiaceae > JABEUX01. The sequence continues at coordinate 2,099 of JAJYFM010000004.1, read as the reverse complement.
CCGGCCGATCGCGCTCTTCGCTGCGCCGCAGCACCGCCCGCACGCGCGCGATCACCTCGCGCGGCGAGAACGGTTTGGTGATGTAATCGTCGGCGCCCATCTCAAGGCCGACGACGCGGTCGACTTCATCGCCGCGAGCGGTCAGCATGATCGTCGGAATCGACTGTTCGTTGAGCGATCGCAGGAGGTCGAGCCCGCTTCCGTCGGGGAGCGTGACATCGAGCAACAGCAGGTCGGGGAGCTGCCGCTCGATCTCGCTCAGCGCCCCTGAGAGCGTCTCGGCCACGACCGGTATGTACCCTTCCCGCTGTAAATACGCGGAAAGGACATCCCCGATCTGGCGTTCATCGTCAACGACGAGCACCCGTTTGCTCACCGCCGTTGCTTCGTTCACCAAGTCCTCATTCCCGGTACAAGATAGACATGTTCGCTAAAGTGTTGGTAGAACGGCCCCGCGTAGGCCACGACGACCATCGCCACCGCGACGAGCGTCCAGAGCCCCAGGCGATCGAAGACCGAGGGGGCCTCATCGCCCGGACGCGCGAGCGCGAAGGTAAAGCCGCGGGCGCTCTCGGCTTCGGTAATCGCCGGTTTGGAGAAGATCGTTCCGAAGAGCACGATCGCGAAGGCGATCACGCTGAGGAAGATCACCATCCCGCCGCCGGCGGCGAGGAGCGAGAAGGGCTGCCAGGCCGCGGCGATCGCCGAGCCGCCGTAGGTGTAATGCTCGACGCGACGCGGGGCGCCCATCAGTCCCTCGGTATGCATGGCGAACGACATCACCGCCATCCCGATGAACCAGAGCCAGACCTGCGCTCGCGCGAGTCCCACGCTAAACAAGCGCTTCCCGGTCAGCGCCGGGAGCAAGCGCCACGTTGCCGCCAAGAGCGTCAACGCAACCGGTCCACCGACGGTGATGTGGAAGTGGCCGACGACCCACATCGTGTTGTGAATCGTGCTATCGAGCGTGTACGACGCGTTGAGAATGCCGCCGATTCCGCCGAAAATGAAGAGCAACATCGCCAGCGCGATTCCCGCGAATGCCGGGTCGCCCCACGGCAACGAGCCGACGATGCCGAAGAATCCCGTCTTTCCGAGTTTCGCGGCATACTCTTCAAAGGTGGCAAAGAGCGCAAATGCCGTCATCAGCGATGGAATGACCACCATCAGCGTCAGACCGGTCTGCAGCAGTTTCCAGCGATCCGCGATGCCGGGATCGGAGAATTCGTGATGGATCCCGACCGGAAGCGAGAGGATGATGAACAGGATGAACGCGAGGCGCGTCAACGAGTCCGAAAAAATCGGCACTTTGAGAATCGCCGGCACGACGCCGTACCAAATAAGATAGGCGCCGAGCAACCAGAAATAGACGAGCGGGTGCCCGAAGTACCAGAACAGCATGCGTGCTAAGAGCACGTCGACGCCGGAAACCCAACCGAAAGCCCACGGGATCAGCATGAAGATCACTTCGATCGCCACGCCGATCGTCGCCAGGAACCACATGATGTAGTTCGCCAGCACCATAAACGCCGGCAGCGGCGTACGCGCGCCGGGATGCTCCCGCCGCCACACGGCGGTGATCAGCAGCCACTCCAGCAGCGCGAACCACGTGCCGACGATCAACAGCGCGGCACCGACGTAGAACCACGGGCTCGCCTTGAGCGGCGCGTAGAACGTGTAGAGCACCGAGGCGTTGCCGGCGAGAATTTCGTAGGCCGCCATGACCGTGCCCAGCGTCATCACCCAAAACGAGATCCATCCCAACGCGATGCTGCGGTGAGGATAATTTTCGGTTTGATAGACGGCAAGATGCGAGAGCCCGGTGATAAAGAACGTCGTGAAGACCAGCGCGAGTAGCACTCCGTGCGCCGTCAACATCCGATAGTAGTCGAACCAGGGCGGCATCTGTATCGCATCGGCATGCGAGAGCGCCTGGAGGACGCCGAAAAACGTTCCGATGAAGAGCGCCGCGAACGCGACGGTCAGATGCGCGAAAATTAAACGCCGTTGCGCCGCGGTGGTCGCGGTATTCATCCGATCGAGAACCATCATGCGTCCTGACTCCTCACTTCACCACGATGTGCGCGAACATATCGGCA
>JAJYFM010000089.1 GCA_021790895.1 bacterium | reverse complement strand
GCGCCGCGCTCTATCGCACCGGTTCGCCGATCACCTACGCCGGCAACATCACGACGCCGACGCTGATTCTTTCGGGCACCGCCGATATCACCGTGCCGATCACCGAATCGTTCGCGCTCTATCACGCGCTTGCGAGTCGGCACATTCCGGTGCGTTTCGTCGGCATTCCCGGCGCGCATCACTCCCCGCAAGATCCCGTGCACCGCGAGCTCTACTATCGCGCGATCGTGCGCTGGGTCGTCGCGCACATGTAGCGGCCCCCTCGATACGCCCCCTTCGGGGGCTACTCGGGGTGACATCGCTACTCGGGGTGACCGCGGCTACGATGCGCATGGATCGGTGGAGACCTGCCGAAGGTTCGCATATGACCGAACTGAGATATGCTGTCGTACTCGAACCCAGCCCGGTCGCCGATGGCGGAGGCTATAGTGTAACTGTGCCTGCTCTGCCGGAGATCGCCACCGAAGGGTCGACCGCCGAAGAGGCGCTGAGCATGGCTCGCGACGCTATATCCCTCTCACTCCAGTCGCGGCGCGAGTTGGGCTTAGAGATCCCGCCCTCCGACGCTGAGGGCGCTCGCCTCGAAATCGTAAAGGTTGCGGCCGCCTAAGACGACGTGCCGAAGTTACCTCGCGTTTCGGCTCGTGCATTTGCTCGGGCGCTCCAACGCGCAGGCTTTCGCCTTGTCCGCCAATCCGGTTCTCACGCCTTCTTCAGTCATGCGAATGGCCGCATCGTTAACGTTCCAATGCACGTTGGCGACATGAAAATTGCAACAGTAGCCGCGATGTTGAAAGCCTCAGGCTTGACGGTCGAAGAACTACTCGCGCTTCTCTGATTCAGCCCCTCGATACGGCTGCTGCGCAGCCTACTCGGGGTGACCGGGGCGGTCGGCGAGGTAGGCGGCGATGCCGGCGCGCCAATCGGGCATCGTGATCCCGAGCTCGCGCAGGCGCACGTTGTCGAGCGCAGAGTAGCGCGGGCGGCGCGCGCCGCTCTTCCACTCGCCGCTGCCGATCGCGTCGAGCGTGGGCTCGAGCCCGGCCTGGCGCAGCGCCTCGGCGGCAAAATCGAACCAACTCACCGGGCCGACGTTGCTGGCGTGCACGACGCCGCGCGCATTGGTTGCGAGCAACGCACGCAGCGCCTCGGCGAGATGCCCGGCGTAGGTCGGCGAAGCGACGACATCATCGACGACGCGCCCGTGCTCGCCGGCGCGCGCCTGCGCGATCACGCGATCGATGAACGTGTAGCCCTTCGTTGCCGAGGGGCGCACGCCGTAGACGCCGCAGGTGCGCACGATAAGCGCGTCGCTGCGCATGCGTTGCACCAGTAACTCGCCGGTATATTTCGATACGCCGTAGGCGCTGATCGGATTCGCGCAATCGTTCTCGCCGTACGGCCACTCCGTCATCCCGTCGAAAACATAATCGGTGCTAAACGTCACGAAGCGCTTGCCGCTCTGCGCGCAGAGTTCGGCGAGCCGCTCCACGGCGACGGCATTGATGCGCAGCGCCGTCTCCACTTCGGTCTCGCAACGGTCGACGTTGTGAAACGCCGCACAATTCACCACCACCTCGGCATTGCCGTCGCCGACGGCGGCATCGAGCGAACTCGGCACTCCAAGATCGACCTCGTCATGTCGCGGCGCGACGATATCATCATCGCGCCAGCGGCGCCGAATCTCGCTGCCGAGTTGCCCCGATCCACCGATGAGCAACACGCGCATTATGCCGTCCTCCGCCGCGCCTGCGCGCCGATGGCGATGCCGACGACCAGCACCATCAACGCATTTCCGGCGATCATCTCGGTAACAACGTACGCCGGGCTCGGGTGGCGCAGCACGATCGCCACCAGCGTCGCCGCGGCGGCGAGCAACTGCGGAATCGCAAAGCCGAGCCGATGCGTGGCGAGCCCGTAGGTGACCAGCGCGGTCGTCATCGCGAGCAGCGCCATCGCGACGGCGTAGCCTTGCATCAGCGGTAACGCCGCATCGAATGCATTGCCGACGAGCACGTGCAGCAACAGCAAGCCGGCGAAGTGATAGGCGATCACCGCGACCGCACCGATGCCTGCAGTCGCCGCGAGCACGAGCGCGAGGACGCGCCGCGTACTCTCACCACGCGCCGCGCGATGCGTAAAATGCGGTAACAACACCGTTGGTGCAAACCCGATAAAATAGAGCACGATCTTTCCCCCGAGCGATGCCGCCGAATAGAGTCCGGCGTCGTGCGCGTTGAAATAATGCTTCACGAGAATCACATCAGCCGAACCCATCACCACCGCGGCGATCGCCGATGCGGCCGATCCGCCGAGCGTCGCGCGTACGCGCGGCCAGTCGATCTGCGGTGCCGTCGCGACCACGCCGCGGAAACGGCGCAGTAATACCACGGCGACCGTCACCGCGCCGATGCCCAAGCCCACCATGAACGCCGCAACGCCGCCGACGAGCCCCAAGCCCGCCGCCAATGCGGCAACGAGGAGCAGCACTTTCCCGATGCCTTCGCTGAACATCGAGATGCCGAAGAGCGTGAAGGCATGAGTGCCTTGGCAGAACGCGCGCAGCGCAGCCGAAAGCGTCGCAAACGCGACCCCGATGCCGACCATCACCACCGCCCACGCCGGCTCGCGAATAAACGCCGCGATCGGCACCGCGAAGATCGTTGCGAGCAACGCCGAGAGCAATGCGATCGCCCCGAAGAGGCGCACGACGTATTCGGCGAGCCCGCGCAGATGGCGCGCATCGTGCAGCGCGTGAAATTCCGCGGCGTAGCGCGCGACCACCGGCGAGAGCGTCGCGACCGGCTGTCCGGCGAGTGCGTACATGGAGATCAACGTGTAGAGCGCGCCGTACTCGGCGACGCCGAGCGCGCGCCCGGCGATTGCATGGAAGAGAAACCCGCCGATATTCATCGCCATTGTCGCCACGAAAACGATCGCCCCCGAGGAGAGTAAGGAGGGGCGCGCAGCGGATGCCGAGCCGGTTGCAGAGGTCGCGGAGCTCACATACAATCCGGTTCTGCCGTCGCGCGGCCGATGCCTGGGGGGCGGCGGCTCCGGGCGCGCGAATGCAGCATGCGTGGACGTAGAAACGCTGCCCATACCCGGCGCCCTCTTGCTGCGCCCGCGCATCTTTGCCGACGAGCGAGGAAGTTTCCGCGAGAGCTTCAGCGTCGAGCGTTACGCCGCGGCGGGCATCCGCGACCGCTTCGTTCAGGAGAACGTCTCGCTCTCGCGTTACGGGGTGCTGCGCGGCCTGCACGGCGACCCGCGCATGAGCAAGATCGTCCAGGTGCTCGCCGGCGATGCCTACGACGTCATCGTCGACGCGCGCCCGGAGAGCGCCGCATTCGGCAGCTGGTACGGCTGCGATCTCCGCGCCGATGAGGGCACCCAGCTCTACATTCCCGCCGGCTGCCTGCATGGTTTTCTCTCGCTCGCCGACGGCACGGTGCTGCACTACCTGCAGAGCGCGCTCTACGATCCGCGCAGCGAGTTCGGGGTCGCCTGGAACGACCCGGCGATCGGCATTGTGTGGCCGCTTGCTACGCCGCCGATTCTCAGTGCGAAGGATGCCGCGAACCCGCCGCTTGCGCACCGCGCGCCGCCCCGGGCGTAACACTCCGGCACAAGGGCGGTAGTAGCCCTTGAAAGGAAACATCGCGAGGCACATGGTGGCGGAGGCTACGAGCGACGAGGCACTCGTCGTCCTCGTACGAGCGGGGGACCGCGAAGCGTTTGCGGGGTTGGTGGAGCGCTACAAGCGCGGCATCGCCAACTTCATCGGCGCCTCGGTCCGCAACCCCGCGGATGCAGCGGATCTCACGCAGGAGACGTTCCTACGGGCGTACGCGCATCTCGGCTCCTTCAATCCCAGCCTCGGCAAGTTCTCGACCTGGATCTACCACATCGCCCGCAACGTCGTCCGCACGCACCTGGGAAAACAGCAGCGGCGACCGGCGACGCAGGAGATGCCCGAAGACCAAACGCTCGAGAACGCCGTCGCCGACCCCTCGCGAGAATCCGATCCCGCTGAAGGCATCCTCCGCAGCGAGGCCGAGCGCGAACTGCGCGCGGCATTAGCGGAGTTGCCGGAACGAACGAGGACGGTCTTGGCACTGCGCTACTTCGACAACCTGGAATACCACGCGATCGCGGCTGCGCTCGGGCTCTCGCTCGGGAACGTCAAGACGCTCATTCACCGCGGCAAAATCGCGCTGGCGCAACGCATGCGCTCGCGCGAAAACGTCGCTCTCGACACCGTCAAAGCCAAAGGAGGCTACCGTGCGCTGCTCCTCGTGTAGTAACGATCTCGATCGTTATCTGGAAGGGACGCTCTCGCCGACGCGCATGCGCGCGACGGCCGAGCATCTGCGTACGTGCGACGAATGCCGTGCGACGCTCGACGAACTCAAAGTGATCGACGCATTACTCGCAACGACCGCACCGGTCGATCTCGCGCCTAATTTTACCTACGCCGTGATGGCCGAGGTGCGCTCGCTCCCGCAACCGCGCGCGTTCCGGTTCTCGCACTGGGCGCTGCTGTCGTTCTATACCATCGGCGCGTGGGTCGCAATCGTCGCGTTCTGGCTCTTCGCGCGCGAGTCGGCGACCGCAACGCTGAACTCGGCATCGACGAACGCCTTCGTTGCAACGAGTTCGACGTTCGCGGCGCTCGCCGCGGGCATGCACGCACTCGCTCCCTACGCACCGTTTGCCGCCGTCGCCGTGCTGCTGATCGTAGCGATCGACGCCGCGTTTTTCGGCGCGCTCTTCTTCTACCAGCGGCGCATTCGCCCGCACGTACTCGCCGCCATCGCCATCCGAGAGGAACGCTAACATGCGTCTGCTTCGTACGCTTTTCATCGGCTTCGCTGCGGTCGGCCTGCTGCTTGCACCGCACGCGGCGGCCGCCAGCACGCACGACGGCGATAACGGCAACGTCTTCATC
>JAJYFM010000088.1 GCA_021790895.1 bacterium | reverse complement strand
ATGCCCGCAAGGTCGACATTATCGCTCGCTACGCCGGCGACGAGTTCGTGCTGGTGATGGCGCAGAGCGACCGCGAACATGCGCAGCAAGGCGTCCAACGCATGCTCGCAGCGATGCGCCGCAGCGGCCTCTCCACCTCGATCGGCGTCTCGATGTTTCCGACCGACGGCGTCGACGGCCAGACGCTCTTCCATGCCGCCGACGAAGCGCTCTACAAGGCGAAGCAGCGAGGGAAAAACTGCTACGTCTTCTTCGAGCGCAAGAAGGCGCTCGAGAACGAGCCGCCCCCCGCTCCTGAAGGCGGCGCAGCCTAGTCCTCCGCTGCCTTCCCGACCAAGGTCGTGAGGTTGGTGCGACGCACGGAGGTATACAAAGAGGCAAACGCCTCTCCCCCGGAAAGGTCAACGTGATCAAGCACGACGTCGTCGTCATCGGTGGCGGTCTAGCAGGTATGCGCGCAGCGGTTGAAGCAGCCGAGCGCGGAGCAGACGTAGCCATCGTCTCGAAAATGCACCCGGTTCGCAGCCATTCGGGCGCCGCACAGGGCGGCATCAACGCCGCACTCGGCAACCGCGAGGAGGACTCCCCGGCGAACCACACCTTCGATACCGTAAAAGGCTCGGATTATCTCGGCGATCAGGACGCGATCGCGGCGATGTGCGAGGATGCTCCCAAACAGATTATTTGGCTCGAGCACCGCGGCTGCATCTTCTCCCGTCTTCCCGATGGCCGGATCGCCCAGCGCCCCTTCGGCGGCGCCGGCGCACCGCGCACCTGTTACTCGGCCGACGTTACCGGACTCGTGATCCTACATACACTGTGGGAGCAGCTCGAACGCTTCGGTGTCAAGGTCTACGAAGAGTATTTCTGCACCGCGTTGGCGATCGAAGATGGTATCGGCTCGGGTGTCGTGGCCTACAACATGCGCAACGGCGAGTTGGAACTCATCACGGCGAAGGCGACGATTTTCGCGACCGGCGGCGCCGGACGCATGTATACCAAGACGACGAACGGCTATGCATCGACCGCCGACGGCATGTCGATCGCGTATAAAGCCGGCATTCCGATGATGGATATGGAGTTCTTGCAATTCCATCCGACTACGCTCAAAGAAAACGGCGTCTTGATGACCGAGGGCGCGCGCGGCGAAGGGGCCTATCTCCTCAACTCCGAGGGCGAGCGTTTCATGTTTAAATACGCGCCGAACAAGGGCGAGCTCGCCTCGCGCGACGTCGTTTCGCGCGCCGAGTGGACCGAGATTCTCGAAGGGCGCGGCGTCGACGGCTGCGTGCTGCTCGACATGCGCCACCTCGGGCGCGAAAAAATTCTCGAACGCTTACCGCAGATTCGCGAACTCGCGCTCGATGCGACCGGCAAAGATGCCATCGACGATCCGATTCCGATTCTTCCCGGAGCGCACTACACGATGGGTGGTATCGAGACCGACAAGTTCGGCGCGACCCGCGTCCCCGGCGTCTACGCCGCTGGTGAATGCGCGTGCGTGAGCGTCCACGGTTCGAATCGTCTCGGCGGCAACTCGCTGCTCGACACGATCGTCTTCGGCGCCCGCGCGGCAGCGCACGCCGTCGACTACATCAAATCGATTGGTGAAGTTCGCCCCTCGACGAAGACGCTGCAATCCGAGAAGGATCGTATCGCGGCGTTACTCGCGCGCAGCAAAGGAACGCGCGCGCCGATCCTTCGTCGGAAGATGAACGAAACGATGAGTGCCAATACCTTCATTTTCCGCAACGAAAAAGACCTCGCATCGGGCGTCGCCGATCTTGAAGCGGTCCGCAAAGAGTTCGACGAATCGGTGATCGTGATGGATAAATCGAAGACCTTCAATACCGATCTCGTCTCGACGTTCGAGACCGACTTCCTCATCGATGCGGCGCTCTGCCTCGCGAAGGGCGCGTTGGAACGGAAAGAATCGCGCGGCGCGCAATCGCGCACCGATTACCCCGAACGCGACGACGCGAACTGGCTGAAGCACACGTTAGCTTTCCGGCAAGAGAACGCACTGCCGCGATTAGACTACTCGCGGGCCGTCAAGATTACCGACTTTAAGCCCGAAGTGAGGAGCTACTAATGGCGAAGATCAAGCTCGATATCTTTCGCTTCGACGAAGCGACCGATAGCGTTCCCCACCGCGACGAGGTAACGGTCGATCTTCCCGAAACCACCACGGTTCTCGATGCACTGGAGTACGCGAAGGCCGAGGTCGACGGTTCGATCTCCTTCCGCCGTTCGTGCCGGTCGGCGATCTGCGGCTCGTGCTCGATGAGCATCGGCGGCGTCACGTCGCTCGCCTGCAAGACGTCGTGCGGTTCGGCGATGGAAGAGGACGGCTCGGTGAAGATCGATCCGATGCCGAACTTCCAGCCAATGAAAGACCTCGTCGTGCACATGGACCCGTTCTGGGATAAATATGCGCGTCTGAAGCCGTACCTGCAGCCGAACGACGCCGATTCGGCGCACGCGACCGAACGTCGCGTCAGCCCCGACGACATGAAGAAACTCGTCGATGTCGCGAACTGCATCATGTGCGCGACCTGCTACTCGCTCTGCCCCGTCGTCAGCGTCGACCCGGCCTTTGCCGGCCCCGCCGCCATCGCCTATGCCTACCGTTTCATCGAAGATGTTCGCGACGGCAAACGCAGCGATCGACTCGCCCAGATCAGCGAAGATTATCTCTGGCTCTGCGCGCATTGCTACGCCTGCTCGTACTGCCCGAAGCATGTCGATCCGAACGATCGCATCGTCGACGTCAAACGCGCGGCGATCACCGACCGCGTCATGATGAACGAACGTGGCCCGCGCCACGCCCTCGTCGTTGCCAAGACGATCAAGCAGACCGGCATGCTCGCCGAGACCGAGGTCATCCAAGGCACGGTCGGCCGCTTCAACATCCGCGGCTTGTTGAAAGTCGCGCCGTTAGGTGCGCGTATGGCGCTCAAGGGCAAACTTCCGCCTCCGTTCCTCAAGCCCGTACCGAAGGTCGATGAAATTCGCACAATCTTTGATGCATTGGAGGCACCGGTCCGATAATGTCCAGCACGCTTCTCCCCGAAGAGCGCGCGCTCGACGCGCACGTTCGCACCAACTCCTCCAAGAGCAAACGTTACGGATTTTTCCCCGGCTGCGTCGCCAAAGAGTCCTGTAAAGAGCTCTTCAACTCGACGATGCTGCTCGCCGATCGGCTCGGGATCGAACTCGTCGAACTCACGGCGGCATCCTGCTGCGGTGCGTCGGTGCTCAACGATACCAACCGCGATGTCGCGCGCGTCCTCAACGCCCGCACCTACGCGCAGGCCGAGGCGCTCGGGCTCGACGACGTGATCACGATCTGCTCGACCTGCACCGGACACATGCGCGCGGCGAACAAAGAGCTGCGCGAGAGCGAAGAGCACATGGCGCAGGCCAATGCGATCCTCGGAAAATTCGGTGCGAATTACAAGGGCAGCGTCACCGTTCGTCACCTGCTCTGGCTGCTCATCGACGACATCGGGCTCGACAAGCTGCGCTCGATGGTCGTGCGCCCGCTCAACGGCCTCAAGGTCGCTCCCTTCTACGGTTGCCACATCATTCGCCCCGAGTCGGTGAATGGTTGGGAATCGGCGCGTCATCCGCACTCGCTCGAGGACGTCATCGTCGCGCTCGGCGGCGAGGCGGTCGATTACGCCGGCAAGACGCGTTGCTGCGGCTTCCACGTGCAGTTGGAGAAAGACGGCATCGCATCGTCGATGGTCGGACAGAACATGCGCATGGCCAAGGATAACGGCGCCGAGGCGGTTATCACGCCCTGCCCGCTCTGCCACCTGGCGCTCGACGGCTACCAGGCCGATGCAGCGGCACGCTGGGGGCGCACCGATCTCCCGGTCTTCCATCTCCCCCAACTCGTTGCGTATGCGCTCGGCGTACCGGCGGAGAAACTCGGGCTCAACAAGCATCTCATCGATCCCCGCGAGGTGATGGTCTCGCGCGATCTGATCAACTAAGCGCTCCGCTTCGAACGCAAGCCGCGCTCGGCTTCCAGCCGAGGGCGGCGTGTTTTTTTACCCGCAGCAGCGGGTAGCCGGGAGCCCCGGAGCGATGTCGAAACGGTGCGTATGATCGCCGCTCACACCGTCACCGCCCATCCGCAGATCGACGCGGAACTCGCCGAACTCCACGCCGCCGCGCCGCGATGGGCGCGCTTGCCGATTCTCGCGAAGGTCGCGCTTCTAGAAGACTGCCGCGACGGCGTCTACACCGTGCGCGAGCGCTGGGCTGAGGCTGCGATCGAGGCCAAGGGGCTGCGTGGGACGGGGCTCGAGGGCGAAGAGTGGATCAGCGGGCCGTGGGCGCTGCTCTACGCGCTCAACCGCTATATCGCGACCTTGAAGGGCATCGCCGCGACCGGATCGCCGCCGCTCCCGCCGGAGCGGATTCGCGCAGGAAGCGATGGGCGCGCTATCGCGCAGGTCTTCCCGAACGCCCCCTACGATCGCTTGCTGCTCAACGGCATCAGCGCCGAGGTCTGGATGGAGCCCGGCATCGCGCCCGCCGAGATCCCCGCGACGATGGCGACCTGGTACCGCACGCCCGATCCGGAGCCCCGCGTCGCGCTCGTCCTCGGCGCCGGCAATATCGCTTCGATTCCGCCGCTCGACGTGCTCTATAAGCTCCTCGCCGACGGCGCCGTCTGCATGCTGAAAATGAATCCCGTCAACGATTATCTCGGCCCGATCTTCGAACGCGCCTTTGCACCGCTCGTCGATGAAGGCTATCTCCGCTTTGCCTACGGCGGCCCGGAGGTGGGGCACTATCTCTGCACCTCCGCGGCGATCGACGAGATCCATATCACCGGGAGCGATGCGACGCACGACGCGATCGTCTTCGGCCTCGGCGAGGAGGGCGCCGCGCGTAAACGCGCCGGCGAACCGATCTTGCAAAAACCGATCACGAGCGAGTTGGGGAACGTGAGCCCGACGATCG
>JAJYFM010000037.1:10351-17971 GCA_021790895.1 bacterium | reverse complement strand
AGAGCGCGCGTTCGACCCGTTCGGCAGGATAGATCTTTCCGTCACGCATGCGCTCGCGCAGCGTATGCGGCGAGACATCGATAAGAATCACCTCATCGGCGAGCGAGAGCATGCCGTCGGGTATCGTCTCGCGGACGCGTGTTTTTGTAAGGCGGAACATCGTATCGTTGAGCCCTTCGAGATGCTGGACGTTCAGCGTGGTAACGACGTCGATCCCCGAGCGCAAAATCGCGAGCACGTCTTCGTAACGTTTATGCGCGGCGAGGCTCGGCGCATTGGTGTGCGCGAGTTCGTCGACGAGTGCGACTTGGGGGTGCCGGGCGATCGTCGCGTCGCGGTCGAGCTCTTCGTAGCGGATACCATCTTTGGTCACTATTTTGCGCGGAAGCGCGGTGAGGCCGTCGAGCATGCGTTGCGTTTCGGGGCGCCCATGCGTTTCGACGAATGCTGCAACGACATCGACGCCTTCGTCGAAGAGTTGGTGCGCGCGGTCGAGCATCGCATAGGTCTTTCCGGATCCGGCCGCCGCACCGAGATAGACCGTCAGCCTTCCGTAGCGTTCGTTCGCGGCGCCGAGTTGTTCGTCGATGCGCCGCGGCTGTACCGGATCGGCGAGAAACGACTGTTCGGGATCGATAACGAAAACATCGCGTTCGAGAGCACGATTAACGATACGACGCGCGAATCCGCCGCGCGGCACGACCATTAACGAAGCGCGAACTTGCGTGAGATCGAGCGTGGCGGGGTCGATCGGCTCGCGTAGAAACTCCGCGTTGTTCCGTCGCGCGGCATCGTTGAGATCGACGATATCGGCTCCGGCGAGTGGACGCACCTCGAGCGCTAAGTCGAGAGCATCGGCAACGGCAGCTGCGCGCTCGACATAGGCTTGCGCCGAGATGAGTGCCGGGACGAAGGCGACGGCGGTCGATACGCGTTCGGCGGAGACCGTCGCTACCGTGACCGTGTCGACGGCATGAAGCAACAGCTCGCGCAAAATTTGCAAGGTTCGCTCGGAGAACGTTCGTTCGAGGGCGGTGTCGACATCGGCATCGCGAACGATTTTTCCGGAGCGGAGGCGGCTCCGCACCAGGCGCGGTGAGACATCGAGCGCGACGACCTCATCGGCGGAGGCGAGGAAGCGATCCGGCACGACCGCGCGCAGCGGATATCCGGTCAAACGCTCGGCGATCGGTGCGACACTCTCCAAATGAGCGATATTGAGCGCACAGAGCACGGTGATTCCCGCCTCGCGAAGCGCGATCGCTTCTTCCCAACGGTTTGCATACGGAGAGCCGGGTAGCGTGACGTGCGCGACTTCATCGAGCGCGAGCACTGCCGGCTTTCGCTCGAGCGCGGCGGCGAGATCGAAATCTTCGAACCACTTGCCGTTCAGTTCGACGCGGCGCGGTGGTATACGCGGAACGCCTTCGGCGAGCCAATCGAGGTCGCTGCGCCCCTTCGTATCGATCCAACCGATCGCGGCATCGCGCCCCTGCGCGCGCATGCGGCGAATTTCATCGATGAGGCGGCGCGTCTTGCCTGCCCCCGGAGCCGCGGCGAGAAAGATGACGAGACGGGGGAGGCGCCCGTATTCTTCAAGGAGTGCCTCGGCGTTCTCGCGCCGCCCATCGCTACTCATATCGCTCTCTCTTCCCATCTCGACGCTCGCTTCCCGCAGGGTGCGTCGCTTGCGCCGGGAACCGAATTCGTGTGCTCCCTGCGTTGCCCGTGCTTTGCTACCTTTTAATCGTCGCCGTCTGGGTGCTCGATCTTCTAACGCCACAGCTCTTCATCGCATCGATCCTCCTCAATATTCCGATCGCGTTGAGCAGCCTGGCACTCACTCGGCGCCTCACAATCGGCCTGGTTATCGCCGCGGAGATCGCCAACGCGCTCGCAGCATTCCTCAACGCGCTCCACGATCGCGGGCGCTTCGACGCAATTGCACTCGGGGATCGCGCGTTGCTTGCGGCCTCCTTTTTGCTCGTGGGATTCCTCGCCATAAAAACGCAAGGGTTGGGGCGCAGCGCCGGCCTCTCCGAAGCGCGCGCCGAGCAAATGCAGCGCGAGCGGCGACTTCGCGTTGCGATGGAGCGCGTGCGCGAGAGTCTGAGCCCCGAACTCGTCCGCCGCAAGACGCTGCATCAGTCGCTCGAACTTTTCTCCGCCGAACGCGGCTTGCTTGTTCCCAATATCGGCGAGAATGGTGAGTGGTACTACGCCGTCGAGGAGTCGGCGTACGTAGAAAATCGACGCGACGCGCTGCCGCCCGAACTTCGCTCGCTTTTGGCTAAACGTCTCGATGGTGCACGTTCGCTCGACGACGGTGATATCGTCGCTCGTTTCGCGTTGGAAAATCTCGGCGCGCGCTTCGGCGCACTCGCTGCGGGCACCGGCGGGCACGGTGCCGAGGCGCGCTTGCTGCTTTTACGCGACGACCGTCCTTGGATGCGCGACGAGACGCGCTTCCTCCAGGCTTATTTCGAAAGCTGTTCGAATGCGTTGGCGCAAGCGGAGCTCTTCGTGCAAAATATCGAACAATCGGCCGAACTCGCGCGTCGCAACCAATTAGCGGAGGAACGCAGCGGCGTGATCCGCGATTTGGTCTACGCACTCGCGCACGATCTGCGCACGCCACTGGCAGCTGCCGACGTCACGATGCGTCAGGCAGAGCGAGGCGCATTCGGCGCGTTGCCGGAGGAGTATCGCAAGGTGTTGCTCGCCAGCTTAGAATCGAACGCCGAATCGCAGCGACTCGTCGATACGCTTTTAACGGTCGCGCGTTACGAGTCGGGCGACATGACCACGCTCGAGGAGTCGGTCGACCTGTTGTCCGTCGCACGCGCGGTCTGCGACGAACTTTCAGCGATGGCCGGAGAGCGTGGCGTAACGTTCGCGGCGACCGGTACATCGATCTGCGTAACCGGCGATAAACTCGAACTGCGGCGCGCGCTGATGAACCTTGCGGCGAACGCCGTTGCGGCGAGTCCACCCTCCGGCACCGTGCACATTCGCGTTTCGGCCGAGGGCGAGCGCGGCCGCGTGGCAGTCGAAGATGCGGGATACGGCGTCGCCTCCGAGGAGCGCGGCGCACTCTTTCAACGTTTCGGCGTCGGAAAGCGACGGCGCGGCAGTGGAACCGGGCTCGGGCTCTACGTCGTGCGTTTGATCGCCGAGAAACACGAGGGTTCGGTGTGGTACGAACCGCTCGAATGCGGCAGCCGTTTCGTTATCGAGATACCACAACGTCGATCGCAAAACGAAGAAGAGCGCGCGTGAGCACGCTGCGCGTCGCCGTCGTCGAAGACCATGCGTTAACGCGCGTGGGGCTCTGCGCCACGCTTGCCGCTGCGGGAATCGAGGTGGTCGGCGAGGCCGGGGACGGCACGGCCGGGCGCGAGTTGATCCTTCGCGAGAGCCCTGATGTGGCGGTGATCGATATCGGCCTTCCCGGGCTCGACGGAATCGAACTCACGGAGTCGCTGCGCGCCACGCAGTCGCCGACGCGCATCGTTATCCTGACGATGGTTGACGAAGAAGCCGACGTGCTCGCGGCCCTCGCGGCCGGGGCGGATGCGTACTGCCTCAAGTCCGGCGCTCCGGAACGGCTCGTCGAGGCGATCCGTACCGCCGCCGACGGTGGCGCCTATTTCGATCCGCGCATCGCGCACATCGTTCTTCGGCAATTCACATCCGATCGCGGAAAGCGCGCCGGCTCGCCGTTGAGCCCGCGCGAGACCGAG
Source organism: bacterium (assembly GCA_021790895.1). Lineage (GTDB taxonomy): Bacteria > Vulcanimicrobiota > Vulcanimicrobiia > Vulcanimicrobiales > Vulcanimicrobiaceae > JABEUX01. The sequence continues at coordinate 14,228 of JAJYFM010000037.1, read as the reverse complement.
ATTCTTCGCTTGATCGCCGACGGCGTCGGTAATGCCGAGATCGCTGAACGACTGCTTGTCAGCCTGGGGACGGTCAAGAGCCACATTCGCGATATCCTCATCAAACTCTCGGCGAGCGACCGAACCCAGGCCGCGGTGATTGCCCTACGCCGAGGTTTCATATAAAGAAACCATCCTCCCCAATACCGAGGTCGTAGGTACCGGCCCCCACCAATGGTAACGATGGCACTACCATGAGCGCAACGGAACTACTTCCCCCGGCAATCCCCGACGAGCTTCGCCCGCGCTTCGAACGCGCCGAGCGCGTCTTGCCGGCGATCGAGTGGCCGCTCTACGTCGACGACGTCATCGCGATCGAGCGCCTCAAGCGCGAGCGCAACGCCGTCGTGTTGGCGCATAACTACCAGGTTCCCGAGATCTTCCACCTCGTTGCCGATATCGTCGGCGACTCGCTGACGCTGGCGATTGAAGCCGCTAAGACCGAGGCCGAGACGATCGTGCTGTGCGGCGTGCACTTTATGGCCGAGACGGCGAAGCTCGTCAACCCGGAAAAGCGCGTGCTCGTGCCCGACCTACGCGCCGGTTGTTCGCTCGCCGAATCGATCACCGCCGCCGACGTGCGCTTGCTGCGCGAGCTCTACCCCGGAGTGCCGGTCGTGACGTACGTCAACACCTCCGCCGAAGTGAAAGCGGAATCCGATGTTTGCGTGACCAGCGGCAATGCGTTGCACGTCGTCGAAGCGCTCGGCGTTCCGCGCGTCATTTTTCTGCCCGACGAATATCTCGCGAAGTACGTTGCTTCACAAACGACGGTGGAAATTATTGCATGGAAGGGGCATTGCGAGGTTCACGAGCGCTTCACTCCCGAAGAGATTCGTGCGTTCCGTCGCGATGATCCAAACCTGCGCGTTTTGGCGCACCCCGAATGTCCGCCCGGCGTCCTGGCCGAGGCCGATTTCGTCGGCTCGACCCAAGGAATGGTGGAGTTCGCCGAGAGCGAATCGCTGCGCGGTCGTGCCGAAGGGATAACGCCGCGTATCGTGATGATTACCGAGTGCTCGATGGCCGATAACGTCGCTGGAAGCGTCCCGAACGTGGAGTTCGTTCGACCCTGTAATCTTTGTCCGCATATGAAACGGAACACGCTTGCGAAAGTGCGGCAGAGTTTGGAGAGGATGGAGTACGAAGTGACCGTCGATTCCGCCGTAGCCGCGCGCGCGCGTCGTGCCGTCGACCGCATGCTTTCCTACGGCCGCCCCGCGAAAAGACCGTAATGCGCGAGCGTGCCTACGACGTCGCCGTCGTCGGAGCCGGAATCGCCGGACTGATGGCTGCGTTTAAGCTCGCCCCGTTGCGCGTCGCTGTGCTCTGCAAGCGTTCGCTCGGCAGCGGAGCGGCGACCGATTGGGCGCAGGGTGGTATCGCCGCGGCGGTCGGCCGTGACGATTCGCCGGAGTTGCACGCGCAAGATACCCGCGAGGCAGGTGCGGGGCTCAGCGATCACTCGATCGCGGATATTCTTGCACACGACGCTCCGGCACGCATCGAAGAGCTGCTCGAACTCGGCGCCGCCTTCGATCGCACCGCCGATGGTGAACTCGCGCTCGGACACGAAGCGGCGCATCAACGGCGACGCATCGTCAAAGCCGGCGGCGATGCAACCGGACGCGAAATTCTTCGCACGCTCATCGCCGCAGTCGCCGCCTCCGACCACATCGATATCATCGCCGACAGTATAGTCGAGGACTTGCTCGTCGACGGCGAGCGCCGCGTCGCTGGAGTGGTCGCGCGCTCGCGCGATCTCGGCGAACGCTTTATCGTGCGTGCACCCGCAACGATTCTCGCCACCGGCGGTATCGGCCGACTCTATCGAGCGACGACCAACCCGATCGATGCGAGCGGCGACGGCATCGCCATGGCCGCGCGCGCAGGCGCAATGCTTGCCGATATGGAGTTCGTGCAGTTTCATCCGACCGCACTTGCTATCGGACGCGACCCAATGCCGCTGATCACCGAAGCGATCCGGGGTGAGGGAGCGCTCCTGGTCAACGATCTCGGCGAACGTTTTATGACCGCGATACACGATGATGCGGAGCTCGCCCCGCGCGATGTCGTCGCGCGCGCGATCTTCGAACAGATACGAGCGGGGCGTAGCGTCGGCCTCGATGCACGCGATGCGATCGGCGATGCATTCCCCGAACGCTTTCCGACGGTCTTCGCGTTCTGTACCTCGGCGGGGATCGACCCGCGCAGCGCGCGCATTCCGGTTGCTCCCGCTGCGCACTACCATATGGGCGGCGTCGCGGTCGATGAATGGGGGCGTTCTTCGCTGCGCGGCCTCTGGGTCTGCGGTGAAGCGAGTGCGACCGGCGTTCATGGCGCGAATCGCCTTGCGAGCAATTCGTTATTGGAAGCGATGGTCTATGCGTCGCGCGCCGCCGACGATATCCGTGGAGCGGCCCTCGAACCGACCGGGCCGACGCCGCTGCCGATTCCTCCGCACGACAGCTCGCCGCGCCTAGCGCAAGCGGTTCTCGATCTGCGCAATGTGATGTATGCCGATGTCGGCTTGCTCCGCGACGCGCGCGGGCTGAGCAACGCGCTTGCCCGCATCTCGACGCTCGCTGCGGAGTTCCCGAATGCGCTCGGCGAACTGCGGAACTTGCTCGTCGTCGCGCACGCGATCGCCTCGGCTGCGCTCGCACGAGAAGAGAGCCGCGGTAGCCACTATCGGCTCGATTTCCCGCACGCCGACGAAGCTTTCGCAAAACGCTCGTTTACGAAAGGCGCAACCTATGCGTAGGCCGCATCGACTGCTCGTCGAACCGATCGTGCGCGGAGCGTTGCTGGAAGATATCGGACGCGGCGGAGATCTCACCAGCGAATCAATCTTTCCGGTGGGCCGCCGCGCAACCGGTGCGCTCGTGGCCCGAAAACCAGGTACGCTTGCCGGAATCGAGGCTGCGCTGTTGGCGTTCGAACTGCTCGATCCGCGTGCGGAAGTGCTCGATGCGCTCGAGGACGGCTCGCAATTCGTAGCGGGAGCGACGCTCGCGCGCGTCGCTTGCGATACGCGCGCATTGCTTGCCGGCGAACGGAGCGCGCTCAACGTGCTTGGGCACCTTTGCGGCATTGCAACGCTGACGCGAAGCTATGTCGATGCGATTGCAGGGAGCAAGGCGCACATCGTTTGCACGCGTAAAACGACGCCGGGTCTGCGCGTTTTGGAGAAATACGCCGTACGCTGCGGCGGCGGCGAAAATCATCGCTTCGCACTCGACGATGCGGCGTTGATCAAAGATAACCATATCGCGCTTGCGGGCTCGATTCATCATGCCGTTGCGGCGGTTCGCGCCGAGATCGGGCACATGGTGAAAATCGAGGTGGAGGTCGATACGCTCGACCAACTGCGCGAAGTTCTCGCCGAACGAGTCGACGCGGTGTTGCTCGATAACATGTCGCCGGAGATGCTGCGGGAAGCGGTCGCGATCGTCGACGGTCGGCTCGTCACCGAAGCGAGCGGTGGCGTCGATCTCGCCCACGTCGGTGAGATCGCCAAGAGCGGCGTCGACCTCATCTCGGTCGGCCGTATTACGCACAGCGCGCCGAGTCTCGATATCGGCCTCGACATCGCATCGTAACGCCGCGCGCCGCGCAGCAGCAGCCGCTCTGTTAGCTCGAGTAGATCGCGAAGCCGCCGCTCTGTCAGCCCGAGTAGATCGCGAAGCGATCGTATCGAGGGCGGTGTAACGCCGCCTCGATACGCCGCTTCGCGGCTACTCGGCGTGACACGTGCGCCGCCTCGATACGCCGCTTCGCGGCTACTCGGCGTGACACGTGCGCCGCCTCGATACGCCGCTTCGCGGCTACTCGGCGT
>JAJYFM010000037.1:0-10251 GCA_021790895.1 bacterium | reverse complement strand
CGCCGCCTCGATACGCCGCTTCGCGGCTACTCGGCGTGACACGTGCGCCGCCTCGATACGCCGCTTCGCGGCTACTCGGCGTGACACGTGCGCCGCCTCGATACGCCGCTTCGCGGCTACTCGGCGTGACACGTGCGCCGCCTCGATACTCCGCTTCGCGGCTACTCGGCGTGACACGTGCGCCGCCTCGATACGCCGCTTCGCGGCTACTCGGCGTGACACGTGCGCCGCCTCGATACGCCGCTTCGCGGCTACTCGGCGTGACACGTGCGCCGCCTCGATACGCCGCTTCGCGGCTACTCGGCGCGACAGATCGCGCGCGGTGTGCTACCGCAACGCGAATAATTGCGTCGCAACGATCGCGCCGATCCCCACGAGCATCGCCGTTCCAACGACCGCCCACGAAACCGGCAACGCAAGCGTCTCGCCGCGGCGCAGGGCGCGATCGGTGAGCGTGTAGCGCAGAGCCCCCGCGATGCCGAAGAGCACGCCGACGATCGCCATAACGACGCCGAACCACGAGGCCATTCCCTCGTTGACGCTGCTTTTCAGGTGCAACACCCCCGAGAATTCGCGCAAAACCAGCGAAAAGCGCGCGATAACGAAGCCGAATGCAATAAACGAGAGCGAGGTGCGGACGTACGAGAGAAAGGTGCGCTCGTTTGCAAGCACGTCGTTGGGCTTGATATCGGAGGGTTGAAACATGTCGCGCGGTTACGCTTTGTAGGCGGACGTTCCTCGCCCAAACGCGAAGAAAAGCCCTATGAGCGAGCTACAAGAACGCGCGAGCCACGACCCCGACAACCCGCCGGCCCTGATCGACTTCATGTCCTCCGGCTGGCTGCACCAGGCCCCGGTCCGCAAGACGCACCCCGAGATCGGCCGCTTCCAGGCACGGCGATGCGAGCTCTCCGCCCGTTTCCCGGGCGAGTACCTGCTCCTCGCGGCCGGCGGCGAGCACGTGCGGGCGAACGACACGCAATTTCGCTTCCGTCCCGATAGCGATTTTGCGTACCTGATGGGCGGCGGCGAGCCCGATGAGTTGCTCGTTCTCGAACCCGATGGAAGCAGCCACCGCTCGCGACTCTTTACCGCGGCGCACAATCGCGGCACGGCGGCATTTTTCACCGACCGCGTACATGGCGAGCTCTGGGTTGGTCGTCACCGCGGCCTCGAGGAGAGCCAGGCCTACTACGCCGTCGATTCCGTCGCCGATCTCTCCGAAAAAGCGGCCTATATCCGCGATATTCACGCCTCGGGTTCGCGCGTGCGCGTGCTCGGTGAAGACGAAGAGCTCGGGCAGGTGCTCGGCGATATGCGGCTCGTCAAAGACGAGTACGAGATCGCGGAATTGCGAAAAGCCGTCGAAATCACCAAGCGCGGTTTCGAAGATGCAATTCGCGTCATGCGCGCCGGGCGCGGCGAGCGCGCGATCGAAGCTGCATTTTGGGCGCGCGCGCGCATCGAAGCCAACGATGTCGGCTATCTCACGATCGCCGCCGCCGGTCATCACGCCTGTACGCTTCATTGGAATCGCAACACCGGGATGCTTGAATCCGGTGCGTTGTTATTGCTCGATGCTGGTGTCGAGTGCGATTCGCTCTATACTGCCGATGTAACGCGTACTTTGCCGGTCGGCGGTCGCTTCAGCCAGCAACAGCGGGCCGTCTATGAATTAGTATGGGAAGCGCAGCGCGCGGCGATGGCTGCAGTCGTTCCCGGCAATGAGTTTCGCGAACCGCATCGTCGAGCGATGCGCGTACTCGCCGAGGGGCTCATCGATCTCGGTATCCTCACCTGTTCGCTCGAGGAAGCACTCGATCCGGAGAAGCAACTCTATCGTCGCTACTCGCTCCACGGCGTGAGTCATATGTTGGGTATCGACGTGCATGACTGTGCGCGCGCTCGTATGGAAAATTATCGTTACGGAACGCTGCGCGAAGGCATGGTGCTTACCGTCGAGCCTGGTCTCTACTTCCAACCCGACGACGCGACGGTTCCCGAAGAGTATCGCGGAATCGGCGTGCGAATCGAAGACGACCTCGTCGTTACCGCAACCGGCAGTGAAAATCTCTCGGAGATTTTGCCCTCGCGCATCGACGACGTAGAACGCTGGATAGCAACGCTCCACGCGTGAGCGAGGCGTCGCCGAAATACGGCGAACGCATCGCCGCGATCGAACCGCTGGGAACGCAGACCGTTCCCGATGACGAGCGGCACGGACACGCGCGCGATCTTTTCGCGCTCTGGTATTCGGCAAACGCGGAGATCGCCACGTGGATGGTCGGCGTCTATGTCGTTGCGCTCTATGGAACCGGGCTGCAGTCGGCGGCGATCGGCATCGTCGTCGGCAATCTCGCGGGGTACGCGTTACTCGGATGGCTTAGCACGCGCGCGCCGCGCGACGGTGTGCCGCAGATGCTGGCATCGCAGCGGGCATTCGGTGCGCTCGGAAATCGCGCACCGGCGGCGCTCGCGTTTCTTGCCGGCGTCGGCTGGTTTGCCGTCAACAGCGTCTTTGGCGCCTATGCGCTCCGAACGCTGACGCATTGGCCGTTTACGACGAGCCTGCTGACGCTGGTTAGCGCGCAGGTCGTCCTCGCTGCCTACGGCCACAATTTGATCCATGCGTTCCAGCGCATTTCCGTTGCGCTGCTCACCGCGGGTTTCGTCGCTATTGCCGTGGCGACGATCGCCATTCACCCGACAGCGATCGGCTTTCACGCCGATGCACCGCTGGCCGTGGGGGGAGCGATAGCCGGCTTTTCGTTCGCCGTCGCGCTTTCGTTCTCGTACGCGACCGGTTGGCTTCCCTGCGCCGCCGATTACGCGCGCTACTTACCACGCCGAACCTCGCAGCGTTCGCTGTTCTGGTATAGCTTCTTGGGAAGCGCGCTGCCGTGCATCGCGATCGAACTCCTGGGTGCGCTCGCCGCAACCGCGCTCGGCCGTCATGCCGATGCCGCGCAATCACCGACCGACGCGATCGCCGCGCTCCTGGGACACGGCGTCGTTGCCGGCGTTGCGCTCGCGACGATCGTGCTCGGCACGCTCACCGCAAACAGCATGAATTTGTATTCCGGCGCGCTCGCCGCGCTCGTCGCCACCCGCATCGCGATATCGCGATTCGCCGCAGCACTCGTGGTGGGCGGAATCGGCGCGACCATCGCGTTTTTCGGGAGCGATCCTCGCGTCGCCGCCGAGGGGTACTCGAATTTTCTGCTGTTGCTTTCCTATTGGACCGCGCCGTGGGCTGCCGTCATCCTCTTCGCGCGCGAACGCGACGATCCGCAGCGGGCGGCGGGCGTTCGCACCGGCACCGCAGCATGGATCCTCGGGGTTCTTGCATCGTTGCCGTTTTGGAACCAAGCGTGGTATGTCGGCCCGGTGCCGCGCGCCTTTCCCGCAGTCGGCGACCTTTCATACGAAGTCGGCTTCATCGTCGCGGCAGCGGCGATTTTCGACCTTCAGCGAAACTTTTCGAAGGTTTCCGAGTAAGGATCGGCAAGACCCTCGCTGCTAGGGAGATTTTTGTGTTATCCGTCGAGCATATTCAGAAGAGCTTCGGTAGCGTCCAAGCGTTACGCGACGTTTCATTTTCCGTCGGCGCCGGATCGGTCTTCGGCCTGCTTGGCCCCAACGGCTCGGGCAAGACGACGACCATGCGAACGATCCTCAATATCCTCCGCCCCGATGCCGGCGCGGTGAGTTGGAACGGGAAGCCGATCGATCGAACGGTGCGCCGCCGCTTCGGTTACCTTCCCGAAGAGCGGGGGCTCTACGGAAAGATGGCGGTCCGCGAGCAGATCGTCTATTTCGGTCGCTTGCACGGCCTGCACGAACCCGAGGCCGCGAAACGCGCCGATGCGTGGATCGAACGGCTCGAGATCGGCGCCTATGCGCTGCGCCCCGCCGCCGAGCTCTCGAAAGGCAACCAACAGAAAGTGCAGATCGCCTGTGCGGCGCTCCACGATCCCGAACTGTTGATTCTCGACGAACCGTTTTCGGGGCTCGACCCCGTCAACGCCGATATCTTGCTCGCGATCTTACTCGATCTCAAAGCGAAGGGCACCACGCTCGTGCTCTCGAGCCATCAGATGTGGCAACTCGAACAGCTCTGTACCGCGTTCTGCGTCATCAACGCCGGCGAGACGCGCGCTTCGGGAACGCTCGCGGAACTGCGCTCCGCGTGGCCGACACGCACCGTTCGCGTCGCACCCGACAGCCCCGTGCTGCGCGGTGCAGCCGAAAAACTCGGCGCGACGATCGCCGGAAGCGAAAACGGCGATCTCGACCTCAACGTTCCGGCGACGAGTGACTTCGCTGCGATGCTGCGCAGTTTCGCCGCGGCGGATTCGATCGTGAAATTCGAAGTCGTCGAACCATCCTTGCACGATATCTACTTACGCGCGATCGGAGCTGCAGCATGAACGATTTTATAACCGTCTACTCCGGCGATCTCATGCGCCGCATCAAGTCGCGGCCGTTCTTGGTCGGTTTGATCTTGGGAACGCTCGCCATCGTCGGCTTGTTCAAACTGCCGACGATCCTCGCCCCGACGATCGTCAGCCAGGGCACCAGGCTCGTTATCGTTGCCGATGCGCCGCTCGCCGCACAGGCGCGCCCGCTGCTCGCGAGGACGCTCACCGTCAAGGGCGTCGTTCCGGCCGGAACAGCGGTCAATCGCGCGCTCTTGCAGCGCTTCGATGCCGATTGCGCGATCTCGATCTCCGAGGTCAAGAGCGGTATCCACGTGACGATTTTCGCAAAGAATCCTACCAGCGTACCGAGCGGGCGCGTGCGCGCCGCGTTGCTCCCGTTGCAAGTGCAGCACGCAACGCATCTGTCGAGCGCGCAGATCGCCGCTGCACTCGGTGCAAACATCGAGGTACGCTCGCTGAGCTCGAAATTCCAGTCGGTGGATCAGGCGCAAGCGGCGCAAGGGCTCGCCATGACGCTCGTCGTCTTTCTCTACATCCTCGTAATAGTCAATAGCCAATTCGTGATGTCGGCGGTCGCCGAAGAGAAGACCAGCCGCATCGCCGAGCTGTTGATCGCGAGCGTCGATCCCATGGTGCTGCTCGCAGCAAAGGTGCTCGTCGGTGCAACGCTGAGCGTGCTGCAACTGCTGGTCTGGGTCGCGATCGGGATTGCTCTCGGCTCGGGGGGCGGTACGGCAGGTGCCGGCGCGGGAGCAGCCGCAAGCGCCTCAATGAATCCCTTCTCGCTCACGGGATTGCTCGGGAATACGCTCTCGCCGGAGGTCATCGCTGCATTCGGCGTCTTCTTCATCCTCGGCTTCCTACAGATCTCGACGGTCTTTGCCGGTGTCGCATCGCTGATCAATCGCACCGAGGATCTCGGGAGCATCTCCGGCCCGATGGTCATCCCGACGATTGCGGGCTACTTCATCGGCTTTCTGGCGATCAATGCGCCGACGCTTCCGTTGGTCACCGTGACGAGTTTCATTCCCTTGCTCTCGCCGTTCGTGATGTTCGCGCGCATGGCGGTCTCGCACGTTCCGCTCTGGCAGATCGGCACCTCGGTTGCACTGAACGTACTCGCGCTCTGGGGCTTTACGTGGTTTGCCGGCAAGCTCTATCGCGTCGGAATGATGCTCTACGGTCGCCCGCCGAAGTTCGCGCAGGTTTGGGAGATCCTGCGGTCGCCCTCGTAGCCTTCGCGCAGCGGCGGCTCGGCGCAGGGTCGGGGCGAGATTTCCCTCGCGAGCGAAAACCCGCTATAGTAGGGAGCGCTATGCCCCGCACCGTCGAGCCGCTCCAGATCGGCCCCCATGCCATCTGGCCGCCCATCGTTCTCGCGCCCATGTCCGGGGTGACGAATAAAACGATGCGCGCGCTCTACAAACCCTTCGGCCTGGGCCTTACCGTTACCGAATTCGTCTCCTCGAATGCGCTAAAATTCGGAAGCAAGCGCACGATGGAGATGATCGATCAAGCCGGCATCGAGAAGCCCGTCTCGACGCAACTCTGGGGCGACGATCCGGCGACGATGGCCGCGGCGGCGCGCGTGGTGGTGGAGTGTGGTGCCGATATCGTCGACATCAATTTCGGTTGCCCAGCGCCGAAGGTGACGAAAACCAACGGCGGTTCTGCATGTCTGCGCGATCCGCAGCGCTGCGAGGAGATCGTGCGCGCGGTCGTCGATGCCGTTGCGGTTCCGGTCACCGTGAAGATGCGGCTGGGTTGGAGCGAGAGCGACCTCGTCTATATGGATGTTGCGCGACGTGCCGAAGCGGTCGGAGCAAAGGCAATTACGCTCCATGCGCGCACCGCGCGACAATTCTATCGCGGGAGCGCCGACTGGGAGCATATCGCGCGCTTGAAAGAGGCGTTGACGATTCCCGTCATCGGGAACGGCGATCTTGCCGACCCGCATGTCGCAATGCAACGTATGCGCGAGAGCGGCGTCGATGCAGTGATGTTGGGGCGCGCGACGCTTGGGAATCCCTGGTTGATTTCGCAAGTTCGCGATGCGATGGAGGGGCGTCTGCCCGCAGCGACGCCGAGCGCGGCGGATCGGCTGCGTTTCTGCATCGAACATTATCACGCGATGCTCGCCGATCTCGGCGAACGGCGCGCCGTCCCGCAGATGCGCAAACACGTCGCGCTCTATCTCAAGGGGATTCCGGGTGCCGCGCAACTGCGCGAGCGCATCATGCGTATCGAGAGCAGCGAAGAAGCGATCGGCACGATCGAAGCGCGTATCGCGAGCCTCGAAGCCGAGCCGGTGGCGGCGTAACCATGATCGAGAATCGCGACGATCTCTACGGCGCAGCGAGCCCTGCCGCGCTCTCCGACGAGGTCTTCGAAAACTATCGTCGCTACGTGAATCCGCCGCTCGCGCGGGTAATGAAGCTCTCCGGCTCGCCGATCGAAGTGCGCGCCGAAGGCTCGACGATCTGGGATCAAAACGGAAAAGCCTATCTCGATTTCGCCGGTGGATACGGCGTCTTCACGTTAGGACATCGTCACCCGCGCGTGCTCGCCGCGGTGCGCGAGCAACTCGAACACTTCGCGCTCTCAGGGAAAACGATGTTCAACGTTCTGCTGGGGCGTGCATCGAAACGGCTCGCCGAGTTGAGCCCCGGCGATCTCGAGATCTCCTTCTGGTGCAACAGCGGCACCGAGGCGGTCGAAGGTGCGCTGAAGCTCGCGCGCGTCGCAACCGGGCGCAAGAAAATCGTCGCGACGCACGATGCCTACCACGGTAAAACCATCGGTGCGCTCAGCGCAAGCGGACGCGAGGCGTTTCAGGCGCCGTTCCGTCCGCTGCTCGCCGATGTCGCGCACGTTCCTTTCGGCGATGCAGCGGTACTCGATGCCGCGCTCGTCGATGCGGCGGCCTTCATCGTCGAACCGGTGCAAGGCGAGGGCGGTGTGAACGTTCCGCCGGAGGGCTATCTGCGCGCAGTGCGGGATGCCTGCGATCGCGCCGGCGCGCTCTTCATTGCCGACGAAGTGCAGACCGGCTTCGGGCGCTGCGGCTATCGTTTCGGTTGCGAGCGCGACGGCGTCGTTCCCGACGTGATGACGCTCGCGAAAGGAATCTCGGGCGGCGTCGTTCCGGTCGGCGCCTACATCGCGCGCACGCCGATCTGGATGCGCGCCTACGGAAAATCGCCGCTCGTGCATACCTCGACCTTCGGCGGCAGCGAACTCGCGTGCGCCGCCGCGCTCGCGGCGATGGAGGTCCTTGAGGAGGAGCGGCTCGTCGAGAACGCGCGCGAGCGCGGGAAGCAATTGCTCGCCGGATGCGAGCGGATCGCCGCCGAGTTTCCGCAGGTCGTCGCCGAGGTGCGCGGGCTCGGGCTGCTCGTCGGGGTCGAACTGCGCTCGGAGGGCTACGGCGGCTGGATCATCCCCGAGATGCTCAAGCACGGTGTGACCGCCGCCTGGACGCTCAACCAGCAGCGGGTGATCCGGCTCGAGCCTCCGCTGGTGGTGCGCCCGGAGGAAATCGAGCAAGCGCTCGCTGCCCTGCGCGCAGGGGTCGCGGCGGCGTTGGGCAACCTGGGCACGTTGGAGTCCTAGCGACTCCTCGCAATCACCACCGGAAGAGAAAGCACGACAGCCTTCGATGCCCTACGTCGAGACTTCTATAGAAATTGCTGCGCCCGCGCGCAGGGTCTACGAACTCGCAAAAGACCAGGAACGGTTTCCGCAATTTATGCCCGACGTGGAGAGCGTCGTTATCGTCGAACGTCGCCCGAGCAGCGTCCTCGCCCGTTGGAAGACGTTGGTCGAGGGCGCTCCGATCGAGTGGATCGAAGAGGATCGCTTTCTCGACGATGCGTTGCGGATCGAGTATGCATTGCTCGAAGGCGATCTCGATCGTTTCGAGGGCGCCTGGAGCTTCGACGAACGCGATGGAGTGACGCGCGTGGTGCTCGGCGTTGAATACGATTTCGGCGTGCCGACGCTCGCCGAACTCATCGGGCCAACGCTGCACAAGAAAGTAAAGGAGAATAGCGAGATGATGCTCGCGGCCTTGAAAGAAGAAGCGGAGCGCGCGCAATGAACGTCGTGCAGGCGCCGAAATTTTGCTTTGTCGTGCACCCGCTCTCGTTAGAAGATGTCGCGCGCTACGAACCCGGCGCAAAAGGCAAGGGCGAGGCGATCGTCAAGAAAATTCTCGAATGGATGCCGGCCTACGCTGCGGTTCACGTTACCGGCGTTCGCACCCCCGACGGCCGTGAAACCGAGGGCTGGTTCGTCGGCTCGCCGTTGCTCCCGCAACAGATCCTCGATCTGCCGCGCGAAGATATCTACAAACGTATCGTTCGTTCCATCGAGATCGGCGCCGAACTCGGCGCACAGGTCGCGGGGCTCGGCGCATTTACCGGCGTCGTCGGCGACGGCGGAATCACCGTTGCCGAGCGTTCGCCGATTCCGGTGACGACCGGCAACTCGCTGACGATTGCCGCCGGCTTGCAATCATTTTTCCGCGGTGCGCGCGAGATGGAGGTCGATCTCGCTTCGGCGACCGTGGCGGTGATCGGTGCGACCGGTTCGATCGGCTCCGCCTGCGCGCGACTCATCGCGCCGAAGGTTCGCGAAGTGATTCTCGTGGCACGCAACGAGACGCGCTTGAAAGCCTATCACGACAAGACCGCGCCGGAGCTGCCGTGCATCGTGTCGTACACGACCGAAATCGCCGCGGCGGTGCGTCGCGCGCAACTGGTGCTCACCGCAACCTCCTCGACGCAAGATATCATCGAGCCCGAAGATTTACAGCCCGGCGCGGTGGTCTGCGAGCTCTCGCTTCCGCACGATGTCAGCCGTCGCGTCGCGGTCGAACGCCCCGATGTCTTGGTGACCGAGGGCGGGAATATGGTCGTTCCCGGCGAGCCGCGCTTCGAGCGAGTTCGCGAACCGGGGACCGAGTTCGATCTGAATTTGCCGCCGCGTACTGCCCTTGCGTGCATGAGCGAGACGATGGTGTTGGCGTTAGAGAATCGACTTGAAAATTACACGCTCGGGCGCGGGATCGAACTCGAACGCGTCATCGAGATCGAAGCGATGGCCGAGCGCTGCGGCTTTACCCTCGCCGATATGCGCGCCTTCGACACCGCGATCACGCCAGAAAAAATCGCTGCTACGCGCGAGGCCGCCGCTCGTCGGCGAGCGCTTGCGGCGCATTAGGGCGCACGAAGGCGTTACGAATGATCGACGACTATTGCGACGTTGCCCTTGCCGCTGTAGAGCCACACGAACGGCGCTGCGGCATGGCGCGCGCTCGCGGGAAGAGCGTCGCTCGTGCTTCCTGCAGCGGCACCGAGCACGATGTGTCCGCGGAAGCCCGCCGGTACGTGGAGCACGACGTTGCCGTCGCCGCTCTCCAATCGGATGGTGCTCGGCCGATGGCTCGCAGCGAGCGTCGCGCGAATATCGCCGCTCTCGGTTGCGAGGTCGACACCGGCGCGGGCGCCGGTCACCACAATCTCTCCGGTTCCGTTGTCGACCGCGACATTCGCACCGGGATCGGCGATCGAGATCGAGCCGGTGAAGCCGTGAATCTGCATCGGCAGCGGGGCCGGAACCGTTACGTTGAGGTGCGTCGGGTTCGCGCTCACGAAAGGAATAACGGAGTTGCCGCCCGCGATGGCGGTGAGTTCGAGCCGACCGTTGTGGTGGTAGCTTTCGATGCTCGGCGGGCGCGCCGAGGTGTAGACCAAGCGCAGGCGTATGCTTCCGGGGCGCGCTCGATGCGAGCTCACGAAGAGCGGCA
>JAJYFM010000003.1 GCA_021790895.1 bacterium | reverse complement strand
TTGCTGCATTCACCGCCGGAGCAGTGGTGAGCGGAAGGAATGATGCATTGGTAATCGACGTTGAGGGAACGCCGTTTGCCGAGGCCGAGATCGATACCGGTGTGCTCATCTGCGCACCGTTGTATGCAAGGTTTATTCCAGCGGCCGCCGACAAAGACGTCGCCGACAATGTCGTGCTCCCCGAGGTATCGGAATCAGCGAGGGTAATCGGGTTCGCGTACGTTCCGATAATCGTATAGCCTTTGCTATCCTTTGCCACGACTTGAACTGGAAGCGTGGTGGCCATTCCTTCGGGAACGCTCCCCACGACCGTCACGGCGATGCTCGTAACCGTCCCCGTGAGCGTGGCCGGCGCCTGGGCCGTCTGCCCCGCAACCACGTTGACGACAAGTGCACCTGCACCGAGCAGATTGCCGGCCTCACTTGGTTGTGAATAGGTGACGACGGAGAATTTATCGGTACCGGCAGGCGCTTGCGCCGTGACCTGGCACGTTAATGTCGTGCTCGTCGTCGTACATCCGGGCGAACTCGAGCCGAGATTTGCGCTTTCACTCGATGGGCTAGGCGGCGGCGAACCGTTCACCTGCGCGAGAACGATCGAAAGCGATTGCGTCGTAGATGGAACGGAGAACTTCGGACTCCGATTCGTCGACGGAACGGGAGTATATGGCTCGGTAATCGTAAATTGAACGCTTCCCATTGGGAGTGTCGAGGGTGTCCCTCCGCTCGATCCTGATGAGCCTCCGCCGCCGCAAGCGACGACTAAGCTCACGAGAGCGACACAACCCAAGAAATAAAGAGAGTGAACCCTTTGACGGGCCCTTGCGGACACAGAAAAACGCAAAGAACTACTCCTTTCGCGGAAGTCGCGCAAAATGCGCTCGTGATGACGTTCTCCTGCGACCGACGGATAGGTTGCTTAACGCCCGTTCGAATTTTTTTATTCGATTGTGTTTTAGGAAGGCCTCACTAATTCGACGATGCTCGAGTGCGAAAACTGAGAAGGTCCCGCGCAAACATAATGAATGTTCCGCGAAACACAACAACATATCGCAACAGAACAACACGTCTCATAGGCGATCAATTTGTCGGAAACGAGAATGAACGGATTGTCGACGAGTGAACCGCGTGCTTTTTCGCACTTTCCTGGACCCTATCAATGTGCGTGTATTTGGTAACCCACCTAGAAGCGTTACGGATTAGCACCTATCTGCCATCGGGAGAATCGCTGACTGTCGGTTTACCCCACCAGGGCTGGATGACCCAAGCAAATGCCGCACTCGTTTGTGGAAGCCTTCTCGCTGCTCTAAATGTGATTCCGTCGGGTGTACGTTCCAAGATGTACGCGGCAGGCCGTTCGATGCGCGCTCAAAGCAACAATACGATTCGTGTCTCTTTAAAATTAAGAGTTCCCGCTCGGCGCGGTTTTTTGAACAATCGTTGTGTTTGATTTTGGGACATATATTCTTTGGCACGTTGAAACCCACGCAGATGGAATCAACATTATGGCCATCCAGCACAACTGAGTCGAGGGTCTTCTGGACATTCCCGGGAGGGGTCCGACCCCATTTTCGCTTAGTTCTTCAACCGGCGAACTTAAGGTAAAAGCGAGTGTTTCTTAGGTAAGGAGAGATGATGTCGCGTTCCATGAGGCTCGATGAAGCATTACGGCGAACTATTGATGCAAATGTCTATTTTCTTCCAGACCCAGTGGTCCATACCGATGAGTCTCGTGAAGACTTTCGCATGGCAATAGGATTACCGTTCACGCGGCTTGACGACACATGGGAATTTCGATTATTTATATTCCATACGTCACGCATAGATAGAACTCCTGATGAATGGGATGACGACCTGCGAACAGGGTGGGGCATCGAACGAGTCACTATTTCTCCAAATACTCTCGATTTTGAAGGCGACGAAGTGGCTCTCCATATCCACTTGATCGATAGCGCCGGCTCCGTTGGCGCTGTCGCGACAAGTTTTCTTGATCGGTGGCCGAATGTGGATGGCAACGAATCCCCGATCGAGATATCCACGCTATTTGCTGATAGCGCCTTGGAATGGCACGATCTGCTAGCGCCTACAACGACACATAAGTATCACTAGTGCTGCTATTGCGACCGTGAAGACACACGCGCGCCATACACTTCCTGGCATTATTGTCGTGCGTGACGACGATCAAGAATCGGAAATGGCGATGGGATATTTGAAACAGAACGCTACCGATAATCGCGCTCTCCGCGAGCCGGAGCCGGGGGAGCGCCTAGCAACCAAGGCCTCGAAAGGAGCGGGCGACGCCACCTCCAATCGAAGCCGGTCCACAGATGCGGACCATATTTAAGGAGGGCCCAACATGAAGCGCTTTTCGATGCTGATCGCCGCCGTCGCAGCAGTCTTCTTATTCACGCGTCCGGCGCTCGCAGTCAACCTGCACAACGGTGCTATCGTCGTTCACAACAACACGAGCGACGTGATTCAGGTCTTATTCGCACACGGCTGGTCCACGGGGCGTGTCATGCAAAAAGCCAACCTCGCCCCAGGAAAGACGCTTATCACCGATGTCTGCTGTTTCGCCGCGGGATCGCCGTATGAAGTGAGTACGTATCGTTTCGCGCATGCTCCCGTGGGCGGACACCTCCCCGACCTCCGATTTACCCCGCATCTCTGCAACCGCGACGGGATTCCGTACGGCTACGCAGTCATCGTCGTGAACGATAACAACACGATCCATGAAATCGACAAGACATCCTGTTACGAAGTGCCACACTAAAAAACGGGAACGAGTAGTACGCTACCCTTCGCTTAAAAAGCGCGTGTAGCTTTCGTAGCGCGATGCAGCGATCTCGCCGCGCGTAACGGCCTCGCGAATCGCGCAGCCCGGTTCGCTGCGGTGGGAGCAGTCGGCGAACCGGCAGCGCCCCGCGGCGGCGAACTCCCGAAACGCCGGCGCAAGCTCGCTCGGCGTGACGAGCCCCAGCCCGAAGTCGGCGACACCGGGTGAATCGATGAGAAACCCGGGATCGAGCCGCACCAGGCGTGCAGCGGTGGTGGTCTGACGCCCCAGCCCGAAGCGCGAGAGGTCGCCGATCTCGTTCTCGCCGCCCATCCAGCGGAAGATGCTCGATTTCCCGACCCCCGAGACACCGACTAACAGCGATCGCGACCCGTCGAGCGCGGCGCGAAACTCCTCGATTCCCGCACCGTGCTTTGCGTCGATGCTAAGGCAACGATACCCAAGCGCGCTATAGAGCGTGGGCAACGGCGATGCGCTCTCCGCGAGATCGGCCTTGGTGAAGACGACGAGCGCGGCGATCTCCTCGAAGTGCGCGTACACCAGCAGTTGGTCGAGCACGATGGTGCGCGGCGGTGGTGCGGCAAGCGAGGTCACCGTCACCAATAACTCGACATTCGCCGCCAGCGCTTTTTCGCGCCCGGCGATGGTGCGTCGAGCGAGCAGCCGGTCGCGCGGCTCGATCGCATCGATGACCACCACCGCGTCGTCGAGCGGGCTGACGCGCACGCGGTCCCCCGGTACCGGCATCGAACGCGCCCCACTGCTGCGCCGAATCTGCGCGAGGCGAATCCCCGGCTCGCCTTCCAACGCAACCCATGCCGAATTACGGCCGACGGAAATCACCAGCGCGGATGGACTTTCGTTCACGCGCAAGAGAACGCGGTTCGCACGGCTAACGAATAGGGAGCCGTGAACAGCGCCTCCACCGCGAAAACCGATCCACAGCTCATTGCCTGGAAGATTCAACCAAGCGACGCGGGCGCCTTGTCGGCGTTGATCGCAACCGCCGCGGAGCAACGTTTTCCGCAGGGAACGGCGCTCGAGGCACTCACCGACGGCCTCCTGCTCACCTGGGATCCTGAACGCACGCCGAGTGGTGCGGTTCGCAGCGCTGCACTCGCGACGGCGGCTGCGCTCGGCTGCGCAGTTCACGGAACGCTACATGCACCGCTCGGCGATCGGGCGCGCGCGGCAATCGCGCGGGAGATGCTCGCAGAGCCGCATTTGAGCGAACGCTCGATCCTCGAAGCCGCCATCGAACGATCGTGGACATTCTAACGTCGATTTTCTCCGGGGTCGGCATCACCGATGTCTTCGACGTGCTCGCAACGAGCGTGCTGTTCTATTACCTGATCCTCCTCATCCGCGGGACGCGCGCGGTGCAGATTCTTACCGGCGTCCTCGTTCTCGTCGGCCTGCTCGGCATTGCCCGATTACTCCACCTTTATCTCCTCGGCGCGATTCTGCAATTGATCGTCGTCGGCGCAGCCGTGACGTTACCGATCGTCTTTCAGCCTGAATTGCGCCGCGCGCTCGAACAACTCGGGCGCGGCGGTCTCTTTCGCTTGAGCGAGAGCGACCCCGACGACGAAACTCCGCGCACCGACGATCCCGTCATCGCCGTCATCGCTCGTGCCGCCTTCGTGCTCGCGCGCAATCGCATCGGCGCGCTCGTCGTTCTCGAGCAGCAGAGCGGTTTGCGCGAGATCGCCGAGACCGGTACGCGCCTGGACGCACGCGTTAGCGTCGAGCTCCTCCTCTCGATCTTTATGTCGCGGTCGCCGCTCCACGACGGTGCAACGATCGTCCGTGAGGGGCTCATCGAATCCGCCGGTTGTTTTCTGCCGCTCGCCGAGCCGCGCTTCGGGGAGGAGCGCTTCGGCACGCGCCATCGCGCCGCACTCGGCATCACGGAACAGACCGATGCCGTCGTCATCGTCGTTTCCGAAGAACGCGGAAGCGTGCGCATCGCCCGTGACGGAAAACTTTCGCGCGCAGTCGACGATGAAGAACGGCTGCGTCGACTGTTGCTTGCCGTCACGCGCCCCACCCGCGATCCGGCGGCCGCCGGCGCAGATTTCGTCATGCAGATGCGCGCGCGTTTCGGCGCCGTCCGCAGCATCGCCAAAAAACATTTGAAGCGGGAAGAAGATGATGAAAATCCTCCGACACAACTTCCCGCTTAAACTGCTTTCGTTCCTCATCGCGTTGACCGGGTGGGCGTTTTTTCGCTATACCAACAACCCGCTGCTCGCCTCGGAGTACGATCAACAGCTCTCGGTGCCGATCGTCGCCATCAATCTGCCGCCCGACGAGGTCGCCGAATTCTCCGATAAGAACGCCGTTGTCACGGTGCGTGCAAATCGTGATGCGCCGCCGATCAAGCCCGACCAAGTGAAAGCGGTACTCAATCTGGCCGGGCTCTCCAGCGGCGTACAAAACGTCCCAATCACGCTCGTCGCCCCGAATATCCCCGTGCAGAGCCTCAGCCCGGGCTCGGTCACGCTGCGCATCGAACGGATCGAACGCCGCCTCGCAAGCCCGCTCATCCACTATACGGGGATGGCGCGAAACGGCGTCGTCGTCTCGAAGATCGCCGCCGATCCCACCTCGGTTACGCTGCAAGGAACCAGCGGCGTCTTAGCGCAGGTCGCCGGGGTTCGCGTCGACGTGCCCTTGCCGCAGATTCCCGGAACCACCGACAGTATGCGTCGCGTTGTTCCCGTCGACGTCATCGGGCGCACGGTACCCGGCGTCTCGGTTACGCCCGATCTCATTTTGATTCGCGTAACGGCGGTAGCCGGGGAAGGCCCTCAACGATAATGCGGTATTTCGGCACCGACGGCATTCGTGGCGTTGCCAACGAAGAACTGACGCCTGAACTGGCAATGCGCGCCGGTCGCGCGGCCGCGCATGCGCTCATCGATCGCGCCGATGCATCGCAACCGATCGTCGTCGGGCGCGACACGCGGCTCTCTGGGCCGATGCTCGAATCGGCGTTGATGGCCGGCATCGCGTCGGTTGGTCGGCACGCGATCTCGGTCGGTGTCCTGCCGACTCCGGCGATCGCCTGCATCGTGCGCGCGACCGGCGCCGCCGCCGGCGCGATGATCTCCGCGTCGCACAACCCGATCGCCGATAACGGCATTAAATTCTTCGGCGCCGATGGTTTCAAACTCTCCGACGCCGTCGAGGCCGCGATTGAGGCGGTGATGGAGCGTGACGAATTCGAACGCCCCACCGGCGTGGGCATCGGGCAGATCACCACCGCGCAGAATCTCGGCAAGCATTATTACGCGTTATTAGAAGGGCTCGGCGTCGATCTGCACGGTATCGAAGTCGTCGTTGACGCCGCCTACGGTGCCGCCTATGCCGTCGCGCCGCACGCGTTGCGCAAATCCGGAGCGATCGTCCACGAATTACACTGCGAACACGACGGCGCGCGCATCAACGTACACTGCGGAGCGACGCACCTCGAACCATTGCGCGAAGCGGTGACCGCGCTGCACGCAAGCGGAAAGAAGCATGTCGTCGGGGTCGCGTTCGACGGCGACGCCGACCGCGCGCTCTTCATCGACGAACGCGGTGCGACCGTGACCGGCGATCACATTTTGTATGCGCTCGCGCTGGCTGCACGCGCACACCACGAAGCGCGCGCCGATCGTGTGGTAGGAACGGTGATGAGCAATATCGGTCTCGAGCGCGCGCTCACCGCGCAAGGCATCGCGCTCGACCGCACCGCCGTCGGCGACCGATACCTGTTGGCGCGGATGCGCGAGAGCGGCGCTATTCTCGGCGCGGAGCAATCCGGGCACGTAATCGACCTTCGCAGCAACACCACGGGGGATGGAACGATGACCGCGTTCGCGATCCTCGGGGAGATGGCGCGCTCGCGAGAACGCCTCGCCGATCTGGTGGCGGCGGTCGTCGAGGCGCCGCAGGTGCTCCAGAATGTCCGCGTCCACTCCAAGGCCAGCGCCCAGCACCAGGGGGTGCTTGAAGCGATCGACCGCGTCGAGCGCTCGCTCGCCGGACGGGGGCGGATCCTCGTGCGCCCCTCGGGAACCGAGCCGCTGGTTCGGGTGATGGTGGAGGGGGACGACCACGAGGAGATCGTTCGGGCCGCCGCCGAGGTTTCGGCGGCTATCGCAAAAGTCGAGCAGGAGATCGAGCGAGCGCGGCCAACGACGCACGCCGGATAGCCCTCGGGGGCTGTCCCCAACCTACATCACTGAGTCCGGGCGAAGCCTGGAGCGGGGGAGCACTAGGGTGGGGTGAATGGGCCGGTCGGCCCTAGGGTGACTTTCACATCCGAACCCGTCAACTAACCTCGCAAGTGTCACGAAAGAGGACGATTCGATTTGAAGAAGGCATTTTTTGCCGGAATCGTGGCAGCCATTGCGTTTGCGCTGCCGCTTGCAGCGAACGCCGCTCCCACGAGCGCGAACGCCGGCCCCGACGTCACCGCGTGGACGTCCCATCTGCTCGCCGTCCAGGCGCAGACCAAACCAAAACACGAAGGTCTTCTCGAACGCTTTGCAGGCAGCGTCCTTTCACGCACCTCAAAGATCGCCCAAGGGCTCACCCACAGTGCGCTGCGTTTCCTCGGCGTTCCGTATGTTTTCGGCGGCACCACCGCAGCGGGCTTTGATTGCTCGGGTTACGTGCAGCACGTCTTCGCCATGGTCGGCATTCATTTGCCGCGCACGGCCGACGCTCAGTACTACGCAGGAAAACCGATCCACGGCCACCTCGTGCCGGGCGATCTGGTGTTCTTCCAAACCTACCTCCCTGGCCCGTCGCATGTCGGGATCTACCTCGGGCATGGGAAGTTCGTGAGTGCGAGCGACCACGGCGTGATGGTGAGCAGCCTCTCGGAACCCTACTGGGCCTCGCGCTATATCGGCGCGAAGACCTACATCGCATCAAAATAGAACCGCAGCCTCAGCAACCCGCCGACGAGCAACGGCTCGTCGCCCTCGCGTACCTCGCGTGGCCGATTGCGCTCCTCGATCGCATCGCTCCGCGCGAGGCCGCTTCGTTGTGGTACCGCGGACAGATGCACCAGGCTCGGTGGTTCGGCGGTGCGGTGCTCGCGGTGGCGGCAGTCGCGCTCTTGTGGCCCTTTCTCCTGAGTGCCGTCGTTCCCAACGTCGCAGCGATCATCGCGTTCTATATCTTCGCGCTCCTCGTCGATCTCGCGCTCTTGGTCGTATGGCTCATCGCCGCACTTCGGTATAGTCGTCGGGCAGCGCGGGGCGAATGGTTCGAGATCCGTTGGATCCGCCGCACGACAGGGAGGAGCGAACCGCCCCTGTAACTCTCCGGCGCGCGCGTTACGATGGGGTGTAGCCAAGCGGTAAGGCAGCGGACTTTGACTCCGCCATGCGTTGGTTCGAATCCAGCCACCCCAGCCAAACAAAAGGGCCCCATCGGGGCTTTTTTGTTTGGCGGGGTAAGCGCTTCGAAGGAGGCGCGGGAGCGCGGTTCGCCGCGATACGCTCCGCCTGATACGCTGCGGAGCCTGTCCTGAGCGAGCGAAGCGAGTCGAAGGGGCGGCTACTCGGCGTGACAACGGCCTACTCGGCGTGCCAGCGGCCTAGCCTGCGCGCACCGCTCCTCGCTAGACGCTCGTTATGGCTGCAAGCGGCTTTCTGCGATCTACGAATGGCCCTGAGTTCATCGCCTCTGCCCTCGAAACGTGGGCGCACGAGCACAACGTCGAGCTGCTATTCATTCAACCTGGTAAGCCAACCCAAAACGCCTTCATCGAGTCCTTCAAGTCCCGTGTGCGCGTTGAGTTGCTCGCCCCAAAACCGATTTCGGACGATCTTCGAGGCACGTGCAGCAGCCGACGACTGGCGCCGATCGTCCAGCACCGGCCACCCACACAGCGCGCTCCACAAAACACCAGCTCCACCGCAATCACTGGCCGCATGACGGGACCTAGCCCACTGAGATGCAAATGAGCCTGAAGGTGACGCGCGACCAAGCAAATGCCGCCTGAATTTTCAGGCGGCATGTTGTGTGAGCGATTCCAAAAAGGACTAACCGAAAAACGAGCAATTTTCCGGTGGCTGCACCCCTGCAGGATATGCAACCAGCGTGGTGTTGTTCCCGCCGGATGGTGCTTGTTGCGTCTGATATATCCAGAGCACGAGCAGCGAACCGCCAGCCTGTTGAATTCCCCAGTAACCGCAATGTTCAGTAAAGCCGGTGAAGTTGACAAAACCGTATAAATCACCTGCCGTGGCATACGGCCAGTTATTGATCAGGTAATTTCCTGAGTTCAGTAGTCCGAAGGCCACCGATGCTATAGGACTTCCCACTTGGCCGACTGAACACGCACCAAGCGTCGGGCACGGGTAGAACTCAACAGTTTGTGTCTGTCCATCCGGCACGAAGCCTTGCTGTGCGGTGAGTGCGGCCCCTGTTCCAAACAGGGCGAGGGCAGAATGTACTGCTATGCCAGCAACACCATTTGTGTCAATCTGTACTTCCACCGGCTGGTAGTCGTACGCAAATCCGCCAATCGTCGCCAGCAGACTTCCTACCGTCGGAAACTGCTGACCCCCCATTGGAGAATCGTTCATTATCGCTTGACCGGTGCTTGCCAAGACTTGGAACGCCGGATCCTGAACCGCCATATTGATGGCGGAATTCGTGAGGTTCAGGAACGTTGCTGTTCCGTTTGCATACACCAGGGCGAGTATCCCGAGGCATCCTCCAGAGCTCTGGCATTGGAACGTACCGGTAAGATACGTTCCGTCGTTGACCTGCGTGAGTGGGGAAATCCAGCTGTTTCCAGCAGGACCTTGCCCGCCCGGGTACGGGTGAGCGGGATCGCACAGCGGCGAGTCGGAGACAGCCTGCTGTCCGCCGACCAATCCGGTGATGCGTTCACCGCATGCCGAGAGTCCGGTGAGTCCCGCGTTGGCGCTGAGGAGTGCTTTCACCGTAATGGTGCGCACGCCGCTCACTTGTGCGGCATCAACCTCGAGCGGCGAAGGGGATACTGACGGAGGAGGACTGGTGGGCGGTGATGATGGCGGTGAAGTGACTGGCGGCGGGTTCGGCGTCGGTGGGGGATTGCCACTCCCGCCTCCGCCACCGCATGCAGCAAGCGCTGCTGCCAGCGCTACGCCGATCAACAGGTGTTTCATGACTCTCCTTTCTTGGGCTGTGCTCGTGAAAACTTGAACCTATGCGGTCCTGAATTCTGAACCGTGCACCCGGGAGGTCGGCGACGAAAAACGTCTTTGAAGAAAGGTTCTCTGCGAGCAACATGGGCTTCACGCCGACAGGTCGCGTCGTAGTGGTAGGTTCCGACCGCCGCATCTACGGGACCCGGCGCGGCTGTCGTAGTGCTGCCGTCGATCTGACGAAATCTACCATTGAAGCTCTTCTTATCGGCCGCGGCGGCTCGCTGCCCAAAGAGTGGTTTCAGCCCCGCAATGTCCATACGGCCCCCTTCGCAAAGCCAAAAAGTGCGGCGCGTCCAGGGTAAAATCTTCGGAGCAGCCAGGGGCTTGCCCTTCGAATCCTTCGGATGAGGCCGTTTGCACTTAGCGAGAGAAAACTTTACCGGGATCCGCATCGCTGCGGGAAGCCGCGCAGGCTCCCGCGGGCGAAAACATGGCGTCAGATCTCCTGGAATGCCGAGGGAGGTCAGCCCCTTTTCTCGGCGAGTTCGCTACGAACCATACTCGTCTTAGTCATTGCGGGTTCTTCCGGTCGATGTCTGGTTGTAATAACAACCCTCGGGAATAGGACGATGCCCGCTCTCTATCGGGAGCGCCCGTTCAAATACCGCCGCATTCGGAACGCTTCGTTGCGTAGAAGGCATCACTTCGCCCGCGGCTATCAAAGCGATGCGCGCCCAAAAACAGTAGTCGACGTTGCGGGAGTACAAACGCTCACCCACCGCCGTGGCAACCGAACATAACGACCAAGCACCCACCTTTAAAACGCAATCACAAGGAGCGCTCTCTAAACCTTTGGGGGTAGACGTCTTTACGCGCAGCGATGCTGCAATGGCTTGGTATGAAACGATTTTTTTAGAGGCGTGGGTGAGAATCTCGGCTCGGATGTAAACGTGAAGAGCAACCTTTTTTCGCGCCCCGTTATCATTTTGCTGAGATATCCCCATCTCGGCGTGACAACGGCCTACTCGGCGTGACAAGCGGCTACTGCGCGAGCGCGGCTTCCGATTCGTAGGCGTCGGCGAGAATTTCGACGACGTGCCGTATCGGCACCGGTGCAATCGCCTCGCGGAGCTGCAACATGCAGCCGATATTCGCGCTCGCGACAATACTCGCGCCGCTGCGGCGAATCGCCGCGGCTTTGCGATCGCGTAGCCGCGCCGACATCTCCGGCTCGCCGATCGCATACGCGCCCGCGCCGCCGCAGCAGATCGTCGCCTCCTCGAGCGCAACGAGTTGCACGCCGGGGATGCTGCGCAGCAATTGCTTGGGCGCATTCGTAATGCGTTGCGCATGCACGAGATGACAGGGCTCTTGGTACGCAATGCGCGCATCGATCGCGCGCGTCGGCACCGGTAACGTGCTGCCGGCGAGAATCTCGGTAATATCGCGGACGCGCTCGGAGAACGCTGTCGCGCGCGTCGCCCACTGCCGATCCTCGGCGAGAAGATGCACATAGCCCTTCAATTGCGCCCCGCAGCCCGCAGCATCGATCGCGACGACATCGGCGCCGCTGCGTTCGAATGCGACGATATTCGCACGCGCGAGCGCCTGCGCGCGCTCGCGTTCGCCCGCGTGTGCGGCGAGCGCACCACAGCATCGCTGGTCGCTCGGGCGCATGACGTCGAGCCCGGCGAGCAATAAAAGTTTGCTTGCGGCACGATGGATGCCGGTCGAGCTGCACTGCGCAACGCAGCCGAGATGGAGAAATGCGCGCCCGCGGCTCACCGGAGCGCGCACGACGGAATCGTCGGGAATATCGAAGCGCGCATCGATCGGCGGAGCGCTCCGCACCGCCTCCTCGAGCCCGACCACGCGTAGCATGCCGGAGCGAGCGGCGAGTTTCAGCGCACCGCTGCGCTGAGCGAAGCGTAACAAGCGAGCACCGGTATGTAGCCATCGTGGACGCTCCACGGCGCGCAGCAGTAGCGAGAGTTCGCGCGCCCCCCGCTTCGGCGGCGCGGAGGGCTCCGTTGCCTCCCGTTGGCGCAACGAGGAGCGCGCCGCTTCGATCAACTCCCCATAGGGGACGCCCGATGGGCAAGCGGCCTCGCAGGCGCGGCATCCGAGGCACTCGCTCATCTGGGCGCGATAGCCGGGGGCCGATTCCGAGAGCTCGCCCTCGGCGACCGCCTTCATCAGGGCGATCCGGCCGCGCGGCCCCGAGGTCTCGGTCATCGTCTCCGTATAGGTCGGGCAGCTCGTGAGGCAGAGCCCGCAGCGCACGCAGCGGTCGTAGAGCGATGCATCGATCATAGAGCGCGGAGTTCGCCCTGCATGAACCTCGATGCTGCCGCCCGAATCAAGAGGTTCCAGGAAACCCGGAAAGAGGAAGCAGAAGAGCCCCATTATGAGTGATGCGTACGACCGCGATGAGATGCTCGTTCAGGTGAGCGTTGCGTCGCCGGCGGGGGCGTGTACGCTTGAAGACCCCTCGTTGCTGCACTACATTCTCCGCCTCGGCGAGAGCATCGACGCTCCCTCGCAAGACGATCGCGAGGCGCTCGACGTTTTACGCGCGATTCCGCATGCCTTCGACCCCGACGAAGATCTCATCGGATCGTTTGGTCGCGGTTGGCGCGTCCTGCCTGCGCGCGGTGCGCTCGATTGGCCGGTTCTTGAGGTGACGCCGCAGCGCTTGCGCAGTGCGCTTCGACGCGCGCACGATCTTCTCTGGAGTAACGCTGCCGCGGTGCGCGTGAGCGCGCGCGATATCTCGCAGTTGGAGATCTCGCTCGAAGCGATCTACGGCGTCCTCTCGCAAGCCGAGGCCGCCGGGGTACCGGTCAGCGTCTCCTACGTCGCGTAGCTCGTCGATCGAACTCCCGCTCCGCGGTGCGGGGGGAGAGCCGATCGATTTCGCGCGTACGCTCTACTCGCACGGATGCGCGGCGCTCGCACCGGCAACGATCGAAGCGAAGCCGCTGCAGTTGCGCACGCGATTGCGCCTCGCTCGGCGCGTCGTCGACACGACGATCGCACAACGCGGCGATGTGCTACGCGTCGAATGCGCAAGCGCGCTCGCAAAGCCGGAAGGCGATGCGCTTTCCCGCGCGATCGCGCGGATGTTCGGCCTCGATCTCAATCTCGCGCCGTTCTATGCAGCGATTGCCGCGGATGCGCCGTTGGCGTGGGCACGACGCGGCGCCGGACGACTGCTCGCTTCACCGAGCGTCTTCGAAGATCTTGTCAAAACGCTCTGCTCGACGAACTGCGCGTTCTCGGCGACGCGCCGGATGGTCGCCGCGCTCGTCGACCTCGGCGGCGGTGCCTTTCCAACGCCCGCAATCGTCGCCGCGGCGGGCACGCAGTATCTCATCGATCGCGTGCGCATGGGGTATCGCGCGCGATCGTTGCACGAATTAGCGGTGCAGGTCGAAGACGGATCGTTTGATGCCGAAGCACTGCGCGCGGCGACCGGAGCACAAGAAGAAGAGGTCGCCGCGCGATTGAGCGCGCTGCGCGGGTTCGGCCCCTATGCCGTTGCGCACGCGATGCAACTCCTCGGGTTCTCGCGCCCGTTGATTCTCGATTCATGGACACGCCCGACCTATCTGCGGCTCATCGGCAAACGCTCGCGAAGCGATGCGGCGATCCAGCGCGACTTCAAAAGCTACGGCGCCTACGCCGGGCTGGCATTTTGGTTGACGTTGACTGAAGACTGGCTCGCCGACTAGCGCAGCGCAAGCGCGAGCGCGGCGGCGAGCGCCGGCAGCGTGCACGCGATACCGATGCGCGCGAACTCGCGCGCCCCGGCGCGCAGACCGTGTTTGCGCAGCATCTGCGCCCACAGAAGGGTCGCGAGCGAGCCGCTGAGCGCGAAGTTCGGGCCGAGGTCGATGGCGATGACCAACGCGCGGTGCGCGCCCGGCGCGAGCGCCGAGGAGATCGAGGTAGCGGCGAGAGCGGCGACGGGGAGATTGTTGGCAAGCGCGCTCGCCGCGGCCGCCGCCACCCCGATCCACGGAGCGCCGAGCGCGGGTGAATGCAGCAGGGCGCGCAACCCGCTGAGTAGCCCCGCCCCTTCGACGGCGGCAAGCATTACCAGCAACCCGGCAACGAAGGGCAGCACTCCGAGATCGATGCGCCGGAGATCGGCGCGCGAGAACCTGCGCGTCGCCACGGCGGTCGCAACGACGACCAAGGCGCCGCAGAGGGCCGCGAGCCCCGGCGGTAGGCGCAGCAGACTCGCGCCGAGCAGCAGCACGACCGCAAGAATCACCGCTCCGAAAACCGCGCGCTCGTTCGCCTGCAACGGCTCCACCGCGAGATCGCGCTCGATCCGCCCGGCGAGATCGCGACGGAAGATCAGCGCGAGGGCGCCAAAGCTGATGAGCAGCGCCGCCACGCTCGGTACGAAGAAGAGCCGCAGCCAGGGAAGCAGCGCCGGAAGATGCGTTCCGTAGAGCAGCAGGTTCGCCGGATTTGAGATCGGCAGCAGGAACGAGGCGCCGTTCGCCACCAGCGCACAGGCGTAGGCATAAGGAGCGGCCCGCTCGCGCACCGCGGCGGCGAGCACCAGCACCGCGGGGGTCAGCGCGATGACGGTCGTGTCGTTCGAAAGCAACGCCGTGCAGAGCGTCCCCAGCCCGAAGATCCAGGCGAGGAGGACGAGCCGGTTGCCCCGCGCGAGCGCAAGCAGGCGCTCGGCGGCGACCTCGAAGAGCCGCGCCTGCGTCGCGACCTCGGCGATCGTCAAAATCCCGACCAAAAAAAACGCGACGTCGCGCGCGCCCCACCAGGCGGCCCAAAGCTCCGTTGCACTCGCTCGAAACGGCAACGCCTCGATCAGCAGCGCTGCGCCGACGCTCCACTGCCACGCCCGGCTACCCCATGGACGCGCGATGATTCCCACGAGCGCCGCGAGCACAATCAGCAGCAAGAAGATTTCGCCGGCAGGCGGGAGTCTTTCCACAAGCAATCTAATAGCCACAAACAATGATTTGGTGATGTTGATATCCTGTGAGTGAAGGGGCTGAGATCGATGAGTTCCTATATGGCAACCGACCCGCTCGTCGCGGAGTTCGCCGCATACCTCCGGCTCGAGCGTGGGCAATCGCCGCGCACCTCCGAGGAGTACGCCCGCGATATCGAGGTATTCGGCGCTTTTTTAGAGCCGGGACATATACAAGGCACGCCGTTTGCAAAGATCGCGACGGCCACCCCCTCGGATATCCGCCGATTCGTTATGGAGCTCATGGGCCCTCGCGCCTACAACCCGACCTCGGTTCGCCGCAAACTCGCCGCCTTGCGCTCGTTCTATGCTTTGCAGCGCCGCGAGGGGCGGCGCCTCGATAATCCCGCCGCCGACGTCCCACCGCCGAAAGCGGCGAAGCGGCTACCGCAGGTGATGAACGAACGCGAGGTCGGCACCCTGTTGCGCACGCGGATCGCCGGCAAGAGCGACGAGCAGCGCCTGCGCGACACCGCAATTATGGAGCTGCTCTACGCCAGCGGGATCCGCCGGGCCGAGCTCGTCGGGCTCGATCTCTCCGACGTCGATACCGAGCGCCGCTTGCTTCGCGTCACCGGCAAAGGCAACAAGCAGCGCACCGTGTTTATCAACGTCGCCGCCGCGGAGGCAATTCGCGCCTATTTGGGGCTGCGCCCGCGCTCGACCGATTCAGCACTCTTCCTGTCGCGCCGCAAGACGCGGCTCTCGTACCGGCAAGCCTGGGCGATTTTCCAGACCTATGCCAAGCTCTCAGGGCTCACCAAACACGTCACCCCGCACGTCATGCGCCATTCCTTTGCAACCCATCTTTTGGAGAATGGCGCCGACCTCGTGACCATCAAGGAACTGCTCGGCCACGAGAGTCTCGCGACGACACAAATTTACACGAACGTCTCACTCGAACATATGCGTCGCAATTACGAGGAAGCGCACCCGCGCGACCGAAGCGAAGAGCGGTGAAGCAGACTCTTCTTCTTTTCGCGGTGCTTTCGACGACCGCGCTCTCCGGCTGTAGCGGATCGGCACCCTACGTACGCACGGTCGGTGAGTTGCAACCCGGAATGCGCATGGAACTTCGCGTTGCCGGAGCGCAGGTCGAGGCCTATGCGCCGCTCCCGAAGCAGCCGACGCAGGCCTACACCATCGAAGCAACCGCGCTTGCAGCGCTACCGCCGCCACCGAGCATCGTCCCCGATGCACGCGGCATCGTCGTCAATGCACCGTCGCGGCTCGCCGATCTACTGGTTCGCGTTCCCCCCGGCGTCGATCTCGTCGTGCGCAGCGCCGGCGGTGATATCGACGTCAGCAACGTCGGCGGGAACGCCGACCTCGCAACGCGCCGCGGCAGCATCCACGCTCTGCTCGACGGCTACGCGCAGGCGCGTGTCGGAGTGGGGAATATCACCGCCACGATGGGTGCGCTCGCCTGGCCTGGAACACTGCATTTTCACGTCGACAAGGGCGACGTCACGCTCTTCGTCGCGGCGAACGCGCAGTTTCACGTTCACATGCAAACCGCGCACGGAACGATCTTCACGAATTATGGACTACGCGGCACCTCGAAGGGAACGAGCGAGCGCATCGACGGGGTCATCGGAAAAGCGAACGGACAAGGCATCTCGATCGTCGTTCGCAACGGCAGCATCCGCCTGCTACGCATGATGCCGCAAGCCTAAGCGCTCCCGCTCGCCGAGCGGACTACTGTTTATTGCCGAAGAGCGAGCCGAGCACGTTGCCGATATTGCTCGTTCCGCCGACCTGCGTCTGCCCCTCAGCCGCCGGCTCGTGATAGGTCATCGACTGGATCCCGATGCGCCCCGGGCCGTAGAAGCGATTCATCTGTAACGCAAATCCGCCGACGGCGGCACCGAGCGCTCCGAGCAATCCACCGCCGCCCGCGCTCTGCAACACACTTACCGTCTCCATGCGCACGTTGGAATCTTTCCAGAGCCAGCCGCCGGGTTCGACGTCGAGCATCTCTCCGGCCGCAAGCGTCTTTTCAAAAACGTTTCCGTATCCATGGATCAGCAACACGCCTTCGCGCGCGCGGGAAACGAATCGATCGATGAAGAGCCCGGAGCGCGAAAAGAGGACGTTCGCTAATCCTTGCTGCCAGTAGTAGCTGTATTCGATCTCGCCGGTCGCCAGGAGAAATTGATGCTCGCGCACGTCGATCGATTGCCCCGGCGTGAGCCGCAGCGCGACGATCTGCCCCGGCGCCTCCCGTGAGAAGGCGATATTTCCCGGGCCCGCGGCGGTCGAGATAAAGATCTGCAGCCCGGCAAAGAATCGCTGCGCCGCATTCTGCAGCCCCATGAATCCCAAACGGATCTGCGGTGACTTCCAGAGGACGATGTGGTGCTCGAAATAGACCGTCTCATTGCTTCCGAGCTCGACGTCGACGACCGGTACTAACTGTCCCTCGATGCGAATCGAGCAGTCGCCGATCTGAATCGTCTGCTTCGGATTATCGGTCTCGCCGATCGGTTCGGTATAGGTTCCGACTTCGGCGACGGTCGCCGCAGGGGCGCCGCAATTCGGACAAAATTTTGCTTGCGCTGGAATCGCGGCCTGACAGGTCGGGCAGTTCATTACGTGAGCGCTCCTTTCTTTGCACGAAGGGCTTCTAACGATTTCATCAGACGAACGACCGCCTCGTTAAAGGGCGTCGCGACACCGGCGCGGCGGCCGAGTGCGACGACGGCACCGTTGAGATGATCGATCTCGCTTTTGTTTCCCAGCTCCACA
The DNA here is from genome assembly GCA_021790895.1 of bacterium. Taxonomy (GTDB): domain Bacteria; phylum Vulcanimicrobiota; class Vulcanimicrobiia; order Vulcanimicrobiales; family Vulcanimicrobiaceae; genus JABEUX01. Next base: position 43,979 of record JAJYFM010000003.1, on the reverse strand, counting down.
TCGAAGGCCATCGAGCTCTTGCTCTCGGCCCCGACGGAGATCACTTCGGTGACGTACTGCCATGGGTTGGCAAACGGGAGGGCGATCTTGAGCGCCGCTGCAACGGCGGCCGCTTCTTCTGCGAGCGACTCCGCGAGCCGGGCGGCATTCGTTTCGCGCAGAATCTCGCCGGCGGTACAATCCAGAATCGCGGAGAGCGCATTGACGGCGGCGTTGGCGACGAGTTTTCCCCAGAGGTGCGGCTTGATGTCGTAGACCACCGCGGCGCGCAGCCCGCTCTTCGAGAGCAGCGTCGCAACCGCTGCGGCGGTCGCTGCCGAGGCTCCCGCCGAGCCGATGAGCGTCATGCCCTGCTCGGAGCTTCGCACCGCTCCCGGCGCGACGGTCTCCGCCGATTCCGTCGTTACGCCAAGAATCACCGGCACAGCGCCGCCGAGGGCGGTCTTGATCGCATCTTCGTTGCCGACGCCGTTCTGCAGCGAAACGATCGCCGTGGTCGGATTGAGTTCACCGGCGAACGGCCGCAGCGCGCGGAGGGTATCGACCGCTTTCACGAAGAGGAAGAGTACGTCGGAGGCAAAAAGCTCGCGCGCTCGCTGCGCGATGCGCACCTTGCGCGGCTCACCGTCGTTCACCCGTAGCCCCGCATCTTCCAACGCGACGCGCACCGACTCTTTCGATTCGAGAATCGTCACATCGGCGATCTCGGCGAGATGGCGACCGAAGAGCGTCCCCATCGAACCGCCGCCGATTAAACCGATCCGGGGGCGTCCATCGAGGTTCTCACGGTGCATCGCTAAACTCGACTCCATAGACGTTCCGGCGCTGCGCGTGCAGAATATCACGCTCGCCGAAAAAGAGTTTTACACCCGGCGCGACCCGCACGTTCGTTGAGAGATCGAGCATCGGCCGGGCAACGTCGTAGAGTTTGGTCGAAAAGCCCAGCGATCCTCGCGAGTAACGACCGAGCACGCCGAGTCGCGAATAGAGAATGCCGCCGCCGAAATAGAGCCCGTGACCGAGACGCCGAACGGCGGCGAGATTGATGGTCGTCGCACCGCTACCCAAGTCGTTGGCTCCAAGGAGCAACTGCGTGGGCGCCTGCGGTAAGAAGCGCAGCGAGATCGAACTATACGGCCCCCGCGAGGCGCCGAGCAACGGAGAACCTCCGCCGATGCGTTCGGGCGCGTAGCCGCTGATCCGCACCTTCGCAGCAAAAAGAGAGAGCCGCTTCGGCGGAGCGAGCCGATTCGGTGCACCGCCTGGAACGGCTCGCGACGGTCGCCTCCGCCCGCCGAGCGCACCGAGCAGCGAATTTGCGCGCTGCGATGTTTCGTCGAGATTCCGAATCGTATCGCGGATACGGTGTTGCATCTTCGGGTCGCCGGTGATGCTCTCCAGATCGGTCGCCATCTTCTTCAGTTTTGCGCTCGCGTCGGCGATATTCGTCGTCGTCGCAAGAACGTTGCCCTTAAACGACGGATCGGTCGCGATGCTCGCGACGATCTGCATCGTCGAATTCAACGCCGTTGCGGTGCCCTGTATCTGCGCCAACGTCTCGTTGAGACGGTCGGAGTTTCCACGAACCGTTTTGTCCAACGTGCTCGTCATCGAAACGATATGCCCGCTGGCAATCGTGAGGTTACTTTGTAAGTTGTCGGCGATCGCATTGCTCTGAGCGGCGAGCCGAGCGACGGTTTGGTTCGCCGTCGCCGTCAGCGCGGTGGTATTTTCCAGCGTTTGCTGGAGTTCGTCGAGCAATTTCGGCTCGCGTTTTGCGACGTCGGCGAGAACCCCGTTGAGCACTTTTAACTGCCCCTGCCCCTCGGCAACGAGGTCGGCGATCGTCGCAGTATTCGTCCCCTGCGGTTGCTCGGCGATCGGCTTGACGCCGGGAGCGATGATCTCCGGCTGCTCTCCGGGCTCTGGGCGCGGCGGCACGATCAGCAGGCTCGGATCGCCGGTAAGCGGCGCCTGAATGAGGAATTTCGATTCACTCGGAATGCGCACCGCCTGCCCGCCGACATGCGGCTTAATCGCCAGAATCACATCGACGGTCGTATCGGGGAGTAACTTAATGCTCTCGACCGTCCCGACCGAGACGCCGCTGAAAAAGACCTGCGCCCCTGAATGCAGCCCCGCCGCCGAGCGAAAATGCACACCGATGCGATAGCCCGCATGGCGCGTTCCGAAATCGGTGATGACGTAGAAGAACGCAAAAAGCAGGGCGATCGCCGCCAGTGCAAAGGCTCCTACTTGTGCTTGCTTGGACATCTTCGAGGCTCCCTTCTACACCGGGATAGGGCCGACCTCACTGCCGGTGAGGAACTGTTGGACGAACGGATTCGTCGAGGTACGGATCTCCTCGCGCGGGCCGTAGGCGATAATCGCCCCCTCGAACAGCATCGCAACGTAATCGGCCATGCGAAAGATCGAATGGAGATCGTGCGAGATGACGACCGCCGTTCCGTCGAGCTTTTGCCGGAGACGGAGAATCGTGTCGGTAATCAGATTGGTGACGATGGGATCGAGCCCGGTCGTCGGCTCGTCGTAGAGCACGAGCTCCGGGCGCGTGACGATTGCCCGCGCGAAGCCGGCGCGCTTGAGCATGCCGCCGGAGAGCTCGCTGGGCAGACTATCGTAGATGTGGCGGAGGCCGACACTCTCGAGCGCATCATCGACGATGTGGCGGATTTTTTCATCGGGCAGCGCGGTGTGCTCGCGCAGCGGCAGGCCGACGTTCTCGCCGATCGTGAGGCTGTCGAGCAGCGCCGCGAACTGGAAGGCGAGGCTGGTCTTCTGCCGGAGATCGACGAGCTTGCGCTCGGGCGTATGGCAGAGATCGTGACCGTCGACGTAGACGTGTCCGTTCGATGGTTCGATGAGGCCGTCGAGCAAGCGAAGGATCGTCGATTTCCCGGCGCCGGAGAGACCGACGATACAGGTGATCGCCCCGCGCACGATATCGAGGCTACAATTTTTGAGAATGACGTGCTCGCCGAACGAAAGCGTCACGTCATCCAATCGAGCGTAGATCGATCGATCCATCGCTTAGTGCGCTCCAAAGAGCAGATAGCTCATGATGAAATTCGTGCCGAAGATCAGAATGATCGAGATGACGACGGCGCTCGTCGTCGCCCGCCCGACGCCCGCTGCGCCTCCGCGCGTCGAAAGCCCTTGGTAGCAACCGACGAAAGCGATGATACAGGCAAAGACCAGGGCTTTGACGAGTCCCTTCACGACATCGTCGAATCCGACGGCCTGGCGTGCCGATGAGATGAACGTCGCGGGATTGATATGCGCGTAGGCCTGTGCGATCCACATACCGCCGACAATCGAGATGATATCGGCGAAGATCGTCAGCAGCGGCAGCATGATCGCCAGCGCGAGGAGGCGCGGAACGACGAGAAAGCGGACCGGCGAGAGCCCCATCGAGCGCAGCGCGTCGATCTGTTCGGTTACCACCATCGAGCCGATCTCCGCGGCGATCGCCGAGCCGACGCGCCCCGCGACGACGACGGCGGTGAGCATCGGCCCCAGTTCGCGAACCGAGGTATAGGTAACGGCGCCCCCGACGAGACTGCCGATGCCGAACTGCACCGCCTGCTGCGCCGATTCCAGCGAGATCACCATGCCGGTAAAGAGCGAGGTGAGCAAGACGATTAACAACGAGCCAAGACCGAGTTCGTAGCTCTGAACGAAGGTCTCCGCAAAACGAATCTGCGCGTGGACGAGCGATCGGATGCTCTCGCCGATGAGGGAGACGATGCCGCCGAGATACTCGAGAAACGCGATCGTCCGGTCACCGAAGCGCTCGAGCAGGCGCATCGCTACGCGGTCACCTCGTCGAGCAGCCCGATCATTTCGCCGATGTTCTCCAGGCGTTTGACGGCGACGTTTCGCTCCGCATTAAAGTTCAGTTGCGCCTGCGCGAGCTCCGAGAGGCGCCGGTCGAGGTCGCGAAGTTGGGCGCGCGTCTGCGTCTCGAAGCCGGAAAAATATCGCCGTAAGGCGCGTCGATACTCTTCGTCGAGCTCGCGAGGAACGTTCTCCGCCGCAATCGCCTTGCCGACACGTTGATGGAGCGCGCGTATCGAAGATTCGCTAAAATGAAACCGATCCGCCCGTTCGTAGAGGGCGGGAAGATCAGTTTCCGTTGCTGCCATTTTCGATCGCCTCTTTTTGAAACGTAAAGAGCTCGCCGATCCCCTTGCTCGCCAACTCCAACATTCGGTCGAGGTCGGAGCGCCCGAAGGGCTCGGCCTCGGCGGTACCCTGCAGTTCGACGTACTTCCCGGCATCGGTCATGAAGACGTTCATGTCGACATGCGCGTTGCTATCCTCTTCGTAGTTGAGATCGAGCGTGGGCATTCCGTGCACGATGCCGACGCTCACCGCCCCGACCAATCCCAGCATCGGCCAACGTTCGCGTTGGGCGCGCGAGAAACGCTTCGAAAGCGCGATCGACAACGCAACGCATGCGCCGGTTAACGACGCGGTGCGCGTGCCGCCGTCGGCCTGCAGAACATCGCAGTCGATCGTGATCGTTCGCTCACCGAGCTTCGTCATGTCGACGACGGCGCGCAACGAACGACCGACGATCCTCTGAATCTCGTGCGTGCGACCGCCCTGCCTACCCTTCGCCGCCTCACGCGCCGTGCGTTCGCTCGTAGCGCGCGGCAACATCGCATACTCGGCGGTAATCCAGCCGAGCCCCTTGCCCTTGAGCCAGGGCGGAACGCGCTCTTCGATCGTTGCGGCGCAGAGCACCCGGGTACGGCCGACCTCGATGAGTGCCGAACCTTCGGCGAAATCGAGGGGGTTTGGGGTGATCCGCACGGGGCGAAGCTGGTCGAGGGCGCGTCCATCATTTCTTTGCACGCCCTGGGCCTTCGCTATTCGACAGTGACGGTCTTTGCGAGATTCCTCGGTTGGTCGACATCTTTGCCGTCCAAGTCGGCGATATGGTACGCCAGCAGCTGGAGCGGGAGAACGTTGACGATCGGTGCCAACAATTCGTCGACCTTCGGTACCCAGAAGACGTGATCCGCGACCGCGGCCGCCTCGTCATCGCCGTGATTCGCCACGACGATTACCGGTGCTTCGCGCGCGCGGGACTCCATGAGGTTCGAGAGCATCTTCTCCCGTACGCGCCCGTGCGTCACAACGCCGATCACCGGCACACTCGCATCGAGCAGCGCGATCGGGCCGTGTTTCATTTCGCCGGCAGCGTAGCCCTCGGCATGCAGGTAGGCAATCTCTTTGAGCTTGAGCGCGCCCTCCAGCGCCGTCGGGTAGTTGATATAACGGCCGATGAAGAGCGCGCTATGGGCCTTGCGAATCTTCTTCGCGACCTTGCGAATCTCGGCGCTTGCGTTGAGCACCGCGTCGACCGCCGCCGGCAGCAGGCGCGTGCCCTCGGCGATCTCGCGCAACCGCTCCGTCGAAGCGCTCTTGCGAAGCCGTGCGAGATGGAGCGCGAACAGCGTCATCGCGGTCACCTGCGCGACATAGGTCTTCGTCGCCGCAACACCGATCTCGGGGCCGCTGCGCGTGAAGAGCGTCGCGTCGACGACGCGCGTTAAGTGCGATCCGAGCTTGTTGCAGATTCCCAACACTGCGCTTCCGGCCGAACGCGCGACGCGCACTGCTTCGACGGTGTCCGCAGTCTCGCCGGATTGCGACATTGCAATCGTCAGCGCCGAAGCGTCGATCACCGGGTCACCGTACCGAAATTCGCTCGCCAACTCCATCTCGACGGGAAGGCGTACCAACGAACGCAGCAAGTACATGCCGACCATGCCCGCATAGTACGCCGTGCCGCATCCTGTGATCGCGATTTTTCCGATCGATGCGAGGCGTTCGTCGAGCCCACCCAACTCGTTTTCGAGGCGCACGTCGAGCGCGTCATCGATCCGCCCGGCGAGCGTCTCTTTAATAACGTTCGGCTGTTCGAAGATCTCTTTGAGCATGAAATGCTTGAAGCCGCCCTTTTCGGCGGAGCTTGCATCCCAGGTCACCAACGCGACCTTCCGAGCGACGGGCTTCCCGTCGTAGTCGGTAATCGTGACGCCGTCGCTCCCGACGACCGCCATCTCGCCCTCCTCGAGGACGATCTCTTTCCGTGTGTACGGCAGAATCGCCGGCGTATCCGATGCGACGTACATCTCGCCGTCGCCGACGCCGATCACCAACGGGCTCGCGCCGTTCCGCGCGAAAACCAACTGCTCGGGGCTCTCGCTGCTCATGACACCCAAAGCATAGGCGCCGACCACTTCGCGTAACGTACGGCGCACCGCTCCGGCGAGGTCGCCGTCGTAGTGCTGCTCGATGAGATGCGCGAGCACCTCGGTGTCGGTCTCGCTGATAAAGCGATGTCCGCGTTCGATGAGTGCCGCGCGCAGCGAGGCATAATTTTCGATGATGCCGTTATGCACCACGGCGATCCGACCGCTGCAGTCGAGGTGCGGGTGAGCGTTGGCATCGGAGGGGCGACCGTGCGTCGCCCAGCGTGTATGCCCTAAGCCGATATGTCCGGCGACTGCGGTTTCGCTTTGCAAACGCTCGGAGAGGCGCGCGAGCTTGCCTTCGGCCTTCGATCCGACTAGCCGGCCGCTCTCATCGATGACGGCGACGCCGGCACTATCGTAACCGCGATACTCAAGGCGCGAGAGCGCGTCGAGGAGGAAGGGAACTGCATTTTTCGGCCCGACATACCCGACGATCCCGCACATAATCGACTATTTAATGCCTTCGCGCGTACGCGTGTATTCGATCTTTCCCAAAGCGATCTCATCGAGCGCAATCGAAACCGGCTTGTTGCGGTTTGCGGCATCACGATCGACGAGCGGCTCGCTGGCGAAATACTCGCGGCGTTCCATCGGCGGGGTCTCTTCCATGCGAATCCAATTGTTGAGCTGGCGGGCGCGCATCATCGCGATGTTCACCAGCGTGAATTTCGAGTCGGCATGCTCCATCAGGCCATCGAGGTCGCCGAAGATTCGTTTACTCATGTTGTTCTCTATCCGTTTCTATAAACGCGTTATTACGATTGGGTGACGCTCGCGAGCGAGTCGTCCGGGAAGCGATGTATCCGCATCCGCTCGGCCCGAAAGATTGCGGCGAGATCGTCGACCGCTTCTTCCGAACGTTGTTCTTGATTGATGACCAAGTAATCGAAATCTCGAATATACCTGATCTCTTCATGCGCGATCGCTAACCGGCGCGCAATCTCTTCGTTGCTCTCGGTGCGACGTTCGACCAGACGCCGACGCAAGTTCGAGAATTTATCGGGCAGCACGAATATCGAGATCGCCTCCGGAAAGGCACGGACGATCGCCATCGCGCCGTTGACCTCCGGTTTCATGATGACATCGAATCCGTCCCGAAGGGTTGCTTCGATGTACGAGCGCGGCGTCCCATAGGCATTTCCGTTGTACTCTCGCGACTCGAGAAAGCCGTCGCTCTCGAGGCGTCGCTGGAACTCCTCGCGCGAGATGAAAAAGTAATGCTCCCCATCTCGCTCGCCCGGTCGCGGTTCCCGCGTCGTTGCGGAGACCGAGTACCGAAGCATCGGCATCCGTTCGCGCAGAGCATCGACCAAGGTATCTTTCCCCGCACCCGAGGGACCGGAGATAACAAAGAGTAAGCCCGGGCCGATAATTGCACGCCCTCCCACCGACGTCCCTTGCTTCATACGCCAAGCACGCCGCAATGTCCTCGTCGAACGGCGCGCATCAGAGAACGCGACAGAGCCGCGATTGCGCGAATGCGAGCACTTCGGGTGGTAGCACGTCGCTCGGCGCACCGCTCCAACGAATCTGGTACGCGACGTCGTTCCGGATCGAGAAAAAGATGACGATGCGCCGCGGTGGGCTCTTGCGCAGGAAATCGATCTCCCCGGCGACCCCCGGGCATTCGCTCATCGCGTGCGTCCCCAGCATTTTTCCGGCTCCCGGAGCGAGGACGACGCTCTCGAGGATCCGGCTCGCCAGTTCGGAGGGCACACCGTGAAAGGGCATATGACTCGCGCTGAGCCGCTCGCCGGGATGGTTGGAGGAGCTCCAGCCCCCCGAAGAACGCGCCGTCCACCCGGTGGGGGCGGCCGCCCCCCCGCTGCAGGCGGCGAGGAGGAGCCCGGCGATCAGCAGGCCTCCGCTGAGGCGGGTCGCGCGGGCCGGAAGCGGAACGATGCGGCGAGTGTACACGGATTGGCTGCTTCTGCGTCGCTGCGCCCTCGAACTCCTCGGCGAGCTACGCGGAGCGCGTTGTAGTGCGGCATCCTCGAGTTTCGATCGCCGCATCGTGCTCCGCTTCGAGTGCGCGGGCGGCCCGCGCCTGCTGGCAATCGCATGCTTCGATCCGACGCCGAGCGTGGCGTTCGTCTCCGCACTTCCGCTCGAAGAGGCCCCGGGCTTCGGGCGCGTTCTGCGCGATCATCTCGTCGGCGCGCGCGTGCTCGAGATCTCCTCACGACGCCACGATCGCGTTCTTCGCCTGCGCATGGGAACGCGCTCGCGCTTCGGTGTCGCGCGCTATCACGATCTCGTTCTCGAGTTGATCCCGCGCTTCGGAAACGCGCTTCTGCTCGGCGAAGACGGGCGGATCGTTTCCGCGCTCCAAAGTTTCGACGCAACGACGAATGCGCGGCGCAGCGTTCTCGAAGGTTTCCCGTACGAAGCGCCGCCAATCGACGAACGCTTCCGCATCCCGCGTCTCATCGCGCGCGCCTACGGCGGCGACGGTGAACGCGTCGTCGAGGAGATTGAAACCTCGATCGAGCGCCTCGCAGATCTCTACGTCTACCGCGACCGCGCGGGGCGGCTACTGCAAGCGCACCTCGTGCCGCTCCCCGTCCCCGACGCGGTGGAGAGCCGCGAAGCTTCGTTCCTCGCGCTCTGCGCGGAAATGCAGAGCGCCGCAGGCGGAGGCGACGCCGCGCCGGCAGTCGCTCTGCGTCGCGAGCAACTCATCGCGCGCATCGGCAAGCGACTCGCCGCCGACGAGCGCGATGCGGCACAGATTCGCGCGCGTCTCGACGAAATCGCCGAGCGCGATGCACTTCGCGCTTCCGGAGAGGCGATCTACGCCCGGCTTCACGAGTACCCCGAGAACGAACGCCAAGCGCTCAAGGAGGAAGCGAGTAAAGACTTCGCGCGCTATCGCGCGCTCGGTGAACGCGCCCTCCGGCTCGCGCCCGCGCTCGCCCGTCTTCAGGAACGCATCGAAGGGGCGCGTAGCCTGCAATGGGAGGCATCGCGCGTCGAACCCGAACTTCTCGCTGAGGTTGGGCGTGCCTTTGAAAGCACGTTCGAAGGCCGCCGCAATCGCGGCGCTGCCGGAAAACCCAAAACACCGAAACGCCTTCCACCGCGCGAGCTCCGCGTGCGCCCCGGCATACGCATTTTGATCGGGCGATCGCCGGAGCAGAATGCCGATCTCACCTTTCATATCGCTCGCCCCGACGACCGATGGTTTCACGCCAAAGGCGTACCGGGAGCGCATGTTATTCTGCAGTGCGATCGCGAGATCGACGAGGGGGATGCGGCACTGCGTCTCGCCGCAGATTGCGCAGCGCTCTACTCAAAAGGGGGATCGAGCGCACAAGTCGATGTCGAAGTGACGCGGCGCAAGCACGTCCGCAAGCAACGCGGAGGCGCGCCGGGGCTCGTTTTCTATACGAACGCGCGCGCGCTGATCGGCGTTCCCGACCGCGCGCGCGCAGAGCTCGAGGCTATCGAAGACGCGCTTCGCACGCCTTCCAGTTGAGGTTCGCGAAAAACGATTCAATATATTTTCCGCGTTCGGAGGGCTTATAGTCGCGGATAAAGGCGTGTTCCCAGACATCCATCACCACCAGCGGGGTAAAGCCCGCCGGGTTTCCGACCTCGTGTTCGGCGATCCAGTGATTGCTCACCGTTTTCGCGTGCGGATCGTAGTAGGCAATCGCCCAGCCGATGCCGCGCATGCCGCCGACCGCGGAAAAATCTTTCTTCCACGCCTCGAAGCTTCCGAAACTCTCGCCGAGCGCGTTATAGAGCGCGCCGCCATTGAGATCGTTCGTTCCCTTTGCGAGGTTATCGAAATAATATTCATGCAGACGCATGCCGTTGTATTCGAAACCTAAGCGACGAACGAGTTCGGCAAAGGCAGGATCCGCGCCGACGTTCTTGCCGGCGGATCGGAGCGCCGCCAACTGCTCGTTGAGGAGATTCGTGTTCTTGACGTAGCCTTCGTAGAGACCGAAGTGAACGCTCAGCGTATCATCGGAGATTCCGGTGAGTCCGGCGAGTTCCCACTTCTTGGGTGTATAGACGTGCATGCGGATGACCTTTCTTTGCGTCGACAATGTCTAACGCATTTTTCGTTAGACGGGTACTAAAACAATTTTTCCGATGTGTTCGGAGGACTCCAGCCGTTCGTGCGCATCCCGTGCCCGCGCGAACGGAAAGACGGAGTCGATGACCGGGGCAATCGGCCGGCGCGCTTCCAGTAGCGGCCAAATCGCTTGCTGCAGATCAAGCGCGATCTGCGCTTTCTCTGCATCGCTCCGCCCACGCAACGAAGAACCGATCACTCGCGCTCGCTTGCGTAGGAGGAGTGAAAGATCGAGCCGCGCCTCGCCCCCACCCATCGTTGAGAGCACGATAATGCGCCCTTCGGTTGCAAGGGCGCCGAGATCGCGGGCAACATAATCTCCACCGACGAGGTCGAGGATGATATCGACACCACGACCGTTGCTGTACGCGAGCGCCGACGCGACGAAATCCGTCGTCCTGTAATTGATCGCCCTATGAGCGCCGAGTTGAATCGCTTTGGCGCATTTCCGATCGCTCCCGGCGGTGATGAAGACGCGCGCTCCCAAGGCACGGGCGATGCCGATCGCCATCGTTCCCAAACCGCTGGTTCCCCCGTGCACCAGCAGCGTATCGCCGGGCTCGATCCCCGCCCGATTGACGAGATTATCGTAGGCGGTAAACGCGTTTTCCGGGAGTGAGGCCCCCTCCACCGCGCTCCAATGCTCGGGAAGCGGCAGGACGCTGCCCTCCGGCACGACGACGCGCTCGGCGTAGCCGCCGCCGTTGCAGAGCGCACAGACGCGATCGCCGATGCGCCATTTCTCAACCCCGCTCCCCAGTTGCGCGATCGTTCCGGCGACCTCGAGCCCGAGAATCGGGCTGTGTCCGGGTGGCGGCGGATAGAGGCCGCGCCGCCCGAGGGCATCGGCGCGGCTGACCCCCGCGGCCTCGACGGCGATCTGCACCTCGCCCGCCCCCGGTAAGGGCGCCGGAGCTTCGAGTACGCGCAGCACCGAGGGATCGCCTGGAGCCTCGAAGCCGACGTATTTCACGGCGCGCCGCGCTCCAAAAACATCGCGTCGCCGAAGGAAAAAAAGCGATACGAGCGTTCGACCGCCTCGCGATAGGCTGCGAGCATGCGCTCGCGACCGCAGAATGCGCTGACGAGAACGAAGAGCGAGGAGCGCGGAAGATGAAAATTGGTGATCAACGCATCGACGACGCGAAACTCAAACCCCGGACTGATAAAGCATGCGGTCGCACCCTCCCCGGCGGCGAGCCCGCCGCGTTCGAGCGCGCACCCTTCGAGCGCGCGCAAGACCGTCGTGCCTACCGCGACGATCCGTCGCCCCGATCGTTTCGCAGTTTCGATCGCCGCCACGGTGGCGGCGGGAATCTCGTAGCGTTCCTCATGCATCTCGTGTTCGTCGATGCATTCGCTTGCAATCGGGCGAAAGGTACCTAAGCCGATATCGAGCACGAGTGTGGATCGCTCGATTCCGCGTTCGTCGATCCGGGCAAGCAGTTCGGGTGAGAAATGCAGCGAGGCGGTCGGCGCAGCGACGCTCCCGGGGACGCGTGCGAAAACACTCTGATAGCGTTCTTGGTCTTCTTCCGCATCGCTATGGATATACGGCGGTAACGGCATCCTACCGATCCGTTCGATCGTCTCTTCAAACGGCGCGCGAAAAAAGAACTCGACTTCGCGCCGCCCGTCGGCGTGAGCGGCGCGAACGATGGCCTCACCTTCCTCACCGAAACGCACTCGGTCACCTTCGCGCAAGCGGCGCCCCGGACGCGCGAGCACATACCAGCGGCGCGCGGTGCCGTCGTAGCGCAGCGAGCCGACCGGGTGCAACAGCAAGAGCTCCGCGCTCCCTCCGCCGGCGAGTCGACCGTGGAGACGCGCGTGAATCACCGCCGTCTCGTTGAGAACGAGCAGGTCGTCGGGGCGCAAGACTCGGTCGAGATCGCGAAAGAGGCGATGGCGCTCGGCCCCATGCTGTGAAAGCACGAAGAGCCGACTCTCGTCCCGATGCGCCGCGGGATGCTGGGCGACCGACTCGCGCGGTAACGCGAAGTCGTAGGCAGCAGTTAGCCGCTCGTCAATCGCTGTTGTTCGATCTCGATGAAGGTCGATAATCTTTTTGCGTCCTCCGGTGCAACGTCTACAAATTGGACGCCGATCTGAAAGGTTTCGTTCGCCGATGGACGGATCCAGCGAACCTGACCGCGCATGCGGAGAAACGGGCTTCGCTTCATCGTGATCGTATATTTCGACCCGACGGGGAGATACTGATCGACCATCGCGCGCATTCCCGTCGGCGAGATATCGGCGATCGCACCACGAAAGAGCATCGCCGAAAACGGATCCTCGACGACGATGTCGATAAATTTGCGCAATCGAAGACCGTATCGCTTGTTTTCGGCATCGCCCTCGTCGGTTTTCGTTGCCGCCACGCGGTCTTTTCGATCCGTCATTACCCTCGTTCTCAGATTCGTCCGATGCTGGTTCCGACGAAATAGAAGCTCAAGATCTCTTGCGCAGAGCCTCCGGCGAGAGCGTAACCTCGCGCGCCCCATTGACAGAGACCGACTCCATGCCCCAGGCCTCTCCCTTCGATATGGAGCCCCGCGAAGGCCTGCGTGCCCGTGGGGGGGAGCTCCTGTTGACGCCGCACGAGCAGGCTCGGCAGTAAACGCGCCCCGACGTCGATGCGAAAGCGCGTCGCCGACATGCGCTTCGAACGCACCGATCCCGAGAGCTCGACCGAGCGCGCGCGCCCGCTCCGATCGAAATCGAGCATCTCGACGTTCTGAAGCGTGCCGATCTGCGGCGCGATCCTCCCGGCAACCGCCGCGAGATGAGCGCCGGAGAGATCGGCGCTCCAGCGATAGTTCGGAGAGGCGGTGCAGTACGGGCACGGATGCGCGACCAGATAGGGTAATGGTGCGGCGCCCCATGCGTCGGCGGAGGATTCGCTGTACCCGCCGCAACACGACGAGTATTCGATCTGTGCGAATCCGCGCGCGTACCGCAATACCAGGCCGGAGGTCGCGCGGACCGCTGCCGTCGACGCCGCATGCTCGCTTTCGACGCCACGGTAGACTTGCGCGAGCTCCGAGGGAACGACGTCGTATGCTCGATTCGGATTGCTGCGTGCGAGGATAAAACCGCGCGAGCAGATCGCCTGCGCCTCCAATGCGGCAAGCGGCCAACTGGCGGTCATCTCCGAAGGAACGACGCTCGCCAAGTAGTCGTCGAAATCAACCTCGTTGATGACGCGTCCGTCAGGGAGGATCTCGTAGCTCCCGCGATAGCGATTGCCGCCGAAGCGAAAGCCTCCGGCGAGCGGTTCGACCGGCCCCCGCCCTAAGAGCACGCGTAACGCTTGCGAACGATCTCCACCGCCCCCGATCGTCCGTGCCGCAAGCGGCCTGCTCAGCGCAACGGCGACGGCTCCGCCGAGAAAGGTGCGACGCGCTAGGCTCATAGCAATCGCTGTTGTCGCGAGCCATCGGCCTCTGCGGCGCCGATCGCCGCGCGCCCAAGCTCCGTTGCCTTCCGTCCGGCTGCGGTGCGAACGATATACCCGCTCTTGAGTAAGAACGGCTCGACGACATCTTCAAGCGTCTCCGCATCTTCATTCAGCGTCGCGGCGATCGCGGCGATGCCGGCCGGGCCGCCGCGATATTGTTCGACGAGCGCTCGAAGAAAGGCGCGATCGAGGCGCTCGAGACCGCTCGCGTCGACCCCTTCGCGCGCGAGTGCATCGCGTGCGAGTTCAGCGGTGATCCGTCCGTCACCGCGGACCTGCGCGTAGTCGCGCACGCGCCGCAGCAATCGATTCGCGATGCGCGGCGTTCCGCGGCTGCGCGCGGCGATCGCCGCGCAGCCTTCGGCATCGATCGGCACCTCGAAGATCGACGCAGAGCGCGCGACGATCCGTTCGAGGTCAGCGACGTCATAATAATCGAGATGATGGACGATACCGAAGCGATCGCGCAACGGCGCCGAGAGCATGCCCGCGCGCGTCGTCGCTCCGACGAGCGTGAATCGTTTGAGCGGCAACTTCAACGTCCGCGCATAGGCGCCGCGATCGACGATAAAGTCGATCTGAAAATCCTCCATCGCCGGATAGAGAAACTCTTCGACGACCCGCCCGAGCCGATGCATCTCATCGATAAAGAGCACATCCCCATGTTCGAGCGAGGTGAGAACACCGACGAGGTCTTTGGGTTTATCGAGCGTCGGCCCGCTCGTCGGGCGGATACTCGCACCCATTTCGCGAGCGATCAGGGCGGCAAGCGTCGTCTTTCCGAGCCCCGGCGGTCCATAAAAAAGCACGTGTTCGAGTGGTTCGTCGCGGCGTTGCGCGGCATCAATCGCGATGCGAAGATTTTCGACGACCTGCTCCTGACCGACGTACTCGTCGAATCTTCGCGGGCGCAAACCGGCGCCGAGCACTTCGTCTTCGAGCGCCGCATCGGGGTCGAGAAGGCGCGCGGGTTCGTCGAGCGGTTCGACATCCTCGGGGCCCATGAGTCGCTTGCGCGCTTCTTCGCTCATCGCGCCTCCGCGTTCGGTTCGTTCCGCCGTTCGTAGATCGCCGCGAGAAGTCGTTCGGCGTCGGCGATATCGGGGCGTGCATCGAGCACATCACGCAGCATCTTCTCTGCCTCCGAACGTCGATATTCGAGCTGCAGCAACACCGCGAGCGCCTCATCGGCAAAATCGGGCATCTGCTTCGCTGCGCTCTCCGGCGCCTCCTGAATCAACAGGAAGCGCGCGACTTTCCCTTGCAATTTCGCAACGATATCGCGAGCCTTCTGCTGCCCGATTCCCGGCAGCGTTTTGAGGAAGGTATGATCGCCGCGTTCGATCGCGGCGGCGATGCGATTCATCGGCACGGAGAATGCCCGAATCGCCGAACGCGGCCCGATCGACGAGACCCCGAGCAGCGCTTCAAAAAACGTGCGTTCGACGGCGTTGGAGAACCCGTAGTACGAGAATCGCCCGCTCTTCTGCTCCAATGAAAGCACGGAATAAATCTCCAAGCGCACCGGCGTTCCCGCCTCCGTCGGTAATTTTTCGGCAACGCAGGGCGGTACGAGAATTTCGTAGCCGAGCCCGCCGACGTCGAGAACGATGCGTTCTCCGTCGCGTTCGACCAGGCTCCCTTCGATCCGCGAAAACATCCCCTTCTCCTAGCGTTCGACGAACGGCAGCTCGCGCCGTGTCGAACGGCGCGCGAAAGCGAGCGCTAACGCGAGCGCATCGGAGACATCGTTCGGCTCCGGAGCTCGGCGGAGGTGTAAGAGCCGCACGACCATCGCGTTCACCTGCTCTTTGCGCGCGCTCCCCGAGCCGACCAACGCACGCTTCACATACGAGTGCCCGAGCGTCGCGACCGGAATGCCCGCCTGCGCGCCGGCCAAGCAAAGAACGCCGCGCGCATGCCCCATGAGAATCGCCGTCGAGGGATTGCGATAGGTCGTATAGAGCTCTTCAATGACGATATGCGTCGGAGCGGTCTGCCGTATCGCGTCGGCGATTCCTTCGTGCAAACGCGCCAGCCGAATCTCGAGCGTATCCTGGACGCGCGGCGCAATCGTACCCGCTTCGATTAACGTGACGCGCTCGCCGCTCACAGCGATCGCTCCGTAGCCGGTGACGCGCAATGCCGGATCGATGCCGAGAATCCTCATGACTTTCCGTTGACGACGAGCGTCACATCCGCCCCCGGCGAAAGCGTCGTCCCGACGAGCGGCTCGGTATGCACGACATTGCCGTCCGCCCCCTCGGTCGTCGTGTAACGGATCGAGCCGATATGATATCCCGCATCTTCAAGCGTCTTGCGCGCTTGCTCGACCGTCATCCCCTCGGTATCGGGAACTTCCCCGGGTACCGCGACGGTGAGTGCAATACTCGAACCCGGCGAGGTCGAGCTCGAAGCAGCGGGCTGCTGCGCCAATACCGTGCCGCTCGCACTTGGATCGACGCTGTACGAGAGCGTCACCAAAAGCCCGAGCCCCGCGAGTTGCGTGCGCGCCGCATCGGCACCGATGCCGACGAGATTCGGAACGACGACCGGCGGCCCGACGTTGCCAGCGCCGGTGCTGACCACGACGTGCAGCGTCGCCCGCTGCGCGATCGATTGCCCCGGAACGAGATCCTGCGATGCGATCGTTCCCGCAGCAACGCCGGGAATCGGGCTTTGCTGGATGACGTCGAGCGAGAGCCCCAAGCGCGCAACCAACTGCTGCGCCGCCGAGAGATCGAGCCCGACGAGATTTGGAACGTCGATCGGTTTTGGTCCATTCGACACGATCAACACGACGAGTGAGTGCGCGCGCGCCTTCGATCCCGGCGCGGGTTGCTGCGCGATAACGCTCTCCTTCGCCGCCGCATCGAAGCGCCGATCGATGCGCACGTGGAAACCTTGTTCCGTGAGGCTGCGCTGTGCATCACCGGCGAGGAATCCACGTACGTCGGGAAGCCCGACGAGCGGCAGGCCGTTGCTGACGATGAGTTCGACCAACGAGTTCTTCTGCACCAACGAACCCGGCGGCGGATTCTGCCGGATCACCCGATCCGCCGGTACGTGGTTGCTCGGGCTCTGGAGAAAACGCACCTGAAGTCCGTCGGCGACGATCGTTGCTTGCGCTTGCGCAACGCTCATATTGCGGAAATCCGCGAGCGTGACGCGACCGCCGACGCTTCCTCCGAACTCCCCGAAGATTGCAAAGCCGGCGATCGCCGCGACGACTGCGAGCACGATAAAGAGCGGAATCGTCGCCGCGCTGCTGCGCGAGACGGCGTTGCGACGCGGCACGTCGATGTTGCGTCGATCGGGTAAGGGCGAGCGCCGCGGCGGAAGCGGGCTGCGCAGCGTCGCCGGCGCATCGTCGGAGGTCGCAAAGGCAGCGACGTTCGGACGCTCGCGCGCCTCGCGCAGTGCACTCGCAAGATCGCTTGCGGAGGGGAAACGATGACCGGCTTCCTTCTGCAGCAGCTTATTCACGATCGCTGCGAGCGCCGGGCTCACGCCGCGCTCGGGGGGGATGACCGGAACGGGATCGCCGATATGCTTGATCGCGACGGCGACCGGAGAATCGGCGGTATAGGGCAGTTCGCCGAGCAACATTTGGTAGAGCACGATGCCGACGCTGTAGAGATCCGAGGCCGGGGTGAGTTCGCGGCTCTGCGCTTGCTCCGGCGAGAGATAGTAGACGCTCCCCATCACCAATCCCGGCCGCGTCGTCGCCATCGTTTGCTCCGAGAACGCTCGCGCGATGCCGAAATCGGAGAGTTTGACGACGTCATCTTTCCCGACGAGAATATTCGCCGGTTTGATATCGCGATGCAGCAGCCCCTGACGATGCGCGTAGGCGAGACCCTGACAGACCTGAGCGGCGTAATCGATCGCTACCGGTTCGGGGAGCGGCCCTTCGGTGTTGATGATATCGGCCAGCGAGCAGCCGTCGACGAACTCCATGACGATGTAATAGATGCCGTCTTCGTGACCGACGTCGTGCGTATTAACGACGTTCGGGTGCGAAAGACGACCGACCGATTCCGCCTCCTGATAGAAGCGACGCACAAACTCTTGATCGGAGGCATACTGCTCGCGCAAAACTTTTATTGCAACGCGGCGTCGCAACAGCGTATCGGTGCCGGAATAAACGACGGCCATTCCGCCCTCGCCGATCCGTTCTTCGAGCCGGTAACGCCCGGCGATCGTCGACGGCTCGATCACTTCGTTATTACCGTCAACGAGCGCGCAAGCACCTCGCGTGCGATCGGCGCTGCCACCGCGGCGCCGTAACCGGCGTTCTCGACGACGATCGCGACGACGACGCGCGGCGCCTCCGCCGGAGCGAAGCAGACGAACCAGGAGTCCGGCGCGCCATGGGGGTTCGTGGCCGTCCCCGTCTTTCCGGCGACGGTCACTCCCGGTATCTGTGCGCTCGTTCCGGTTCCCCAAGCGACGACGGCTTCCATCATTTTCGTAACCTTCGCCGCCGTCTGCGCCGATACCGGGCTGCCGAGGGGGCCCACCGGGGTGCGTGTGAGGATCTTTCCGTGACGCGCTATTGCGCGCACGATGAACGGACGCTCCTCGACGCCGCCGTTCGCAATCGTCGCCGCGATCGTCGCAATCTGCATCGGCGTCACTAGAAGCGCGCCCTGTCCGAAGCCCATTTGCGCGAGCTCGCCGGCCCAGATCTGCGATTCCGCGGGAACGAACGCGCGCGCCGTCGGCAGTTGAAAGTCGAGCGATCCGCCGACACCGAAGCGCCGCAGATAACGATAGAACGTCGCGCTTCCCGTCCGCAGGACGATCTGCGCGAAGTCGACATTGCTCGAGAGGGCAAAGGCTTTTACGATCGTCCCCGCTCCGGTCGCTTCATAGTCGTTATCGTGGAGACGCGCCTTCCCGATCATCAGATATCCGGGATCTTGAAAAACATCATGCATGCCGACGCGCCCGCTATCGACCGCCGCCGATGCGGTGAGCATTTTAAACGTCGATCCCGGCGGATAGAGACCCTCGAGCGCGCGATCGAGCAGCGGGCTATCCTTTGCGTGCAAGGCGCGGGAAAACGTTTTTCCCATCGTATTCGGGTCGAAGCTCGGTGTGCTCGCGATAGCAAGAACGGCGCCGGTGCGCGGGTCAAGGACGATGCCGGCAGCGCGTGCATGACGCGCGAGAAGATCGGCGAGGCGTCGCTCGATCTTCGGCTCGATCGTGGTGATGAGGTCGTCTCCCGACTGCGGCGCATAGTGGTGAAACGAATCGATAAGATGCTGCACTTGTTGGAGCGGATTCGCCGAAAGCGAGGGTGCCGCGAGGAGTTCATCGTAGGCGCGTTCGAGCCCGGCGGTTCCGTAGCGCCGCGACGCATAGCCGACCACCTGCGCCAATGCCGATCCCATCGGGTAGACGCGTCGCGTACCATCGGTTGCAGCGAGCACGCTTCCGTCGGCGGCGAGGATCCGCCCGCGATCGCGAGCGATAAAGGAACGGCGCGGATTCGAACGGTTCGCCGAAATCTGCGGTGCAACCACGAGTTGCAACCATGCAAAGCGCGCTGCGAGCACGAGAAAAAGCACCGTAAAGAGCGCGGAGATGCGCGCGAGCGAGCGTTGGTTCACTCGCGCTCGCGCAACACGACGAAGCCGGAATCGACGCGCACCGCAATATGCGAGCGCTCGCGACCCGCGTCGAGGATCTCTCCGATCAACGAACGTACGAGTTCTTCTTCGCAATCGTAGAACGACGCGAGGATCTCGACTCCTAATTCCTCGAGAAGCGTCGGCGCGACGAAACCGCAGCGGGGAAGCGTTTCGTAGTGACGCTCGTCGTAGGCGCCGTTGCGCCACGGGCCGCGGCGCCCGAAGACCTGATGGTGATAATCCCACGCACAGAGTTCGCGCTCGCCCCAACGAAAATCGCCGCGCACGCAGAGCCGTCGGCAGAGCGCACAAGGAACGATTGGTACGGGGCCGCTCTCGATCGCTTCGACGACATCGGGCGGCAGATCGTCCACGTTGATGAGTTCTGCTTCGTGGAGGTTCGCCGGTAGCGGCGCACTCCACCCGACACGCGCGAGGAGATCGAGGTCGTGCAACTGCGCGACGAATGCGCTCTCGTCCTCGGCCGGAAAGGTGCGATCGATCCAATGCAGGAGATCGTCGGGGGCGATCCCGACGCTCTGCCACGTATCGCCGACCGCGGTGTCGATCGGCGTGACGGCAACCGGCACCAGACGGGCCACGATCGTCCGCCCCTCGGGAAGCAAGCTATTGGTAAAAGCGAGCGTGCTGCTGTTGCCGCCGAGCACGACGATGCCCGCCGGTCTTTCGGCTACCCCGTCGCCGCTATCGACTCCAGGTATCGATGGAGACTGCACGGCGGCCCCGCCGTATTTGCGAGGGCCTCCGCCAGAGCTCGGGCGGTATCGAGACTGGTCAGACACGCTATAGTGGTTTCGACCGAGGCGCGCCGAATCTTGTATGCATCGGAGACCTCTCGTGCGCCCTTGGCGTCATTGATGACGAGATCGACGCTCCGCGAGGCGATTGCGTCGAGAACGTGCGGGCTGCCCTCGGCGATCTTATTGATGCGCTCGCAGGCGATGCCCGCGGCGGCAAGCACGCGCTGGGTTCCGTCCGTGGCGATCAGGCGATGGCCGAGCTCGGCGTAGCGCCGCATGATCGGCACCGCGCGCTCCTTCTCTTCATCGGCGATCGAAACGAGGATGCGCCCGTCACGCTCCGGCAGCGCGATCCCCGCACCGAGAAATCCTTTCCGCAACGCCCCGGCAAAGGTGACATCGATGCCGAGGACCTCGCCGGTCGATTTCATCTCCGGGCCGAGAATCGTTTCGACGCCGCGCATTTTCGCAAACGAGAAGACCGGCACTTTCACCACCGTAAACGGCGAACGCGGGCGCAGCCCCGTTCCGTAGGGCAGATCGGCGAGTCGCTCCCCCAACGCGATCCGCGTCGCCGCCGCCGTTAGATTGATTCCGGTCGCCTTTTGAATGATCGGCACCGTCCGCGATGCGCGCGGATTCGCTTCGATGATGTAGAGCTTGCCTTGGTGAATCACGAATTGAATGTTGATCGAACCGCGTACGCCGAGTTCGCGCGCGATCGCCAGCGTGACTTCCGTAATATGCGCCTCCATCGTCGCATCGAGTGATGGAGCCGGATAGACCGAGATGGAATCGCCGGAATGGATGCCGGCGCGTTCGATATGTTCGAAAATGCCGGGAATGAGAATATCTTCACCGTCGAAGACGGCATCGAGTTCGACCTCGCGTCCCTCGAGATAGCGATCGACGAGCAAGGGCGCATCCGCGGCGATCGGGGGCGCCGACTCCACGTATGACGCGAGCTGTCCTTCGTTGTAGACGATCTCCATCGCGCGTCCGCCGAGCACGAACGATGGGCGCACCAACACTGGGAAACCAAGCTCGCGCGCGATCGCGCGCGCCTGACGGAAGCTTCTCGCTGCACGCCCTTCGGGGCGTGCCACACCGAGGCGCGCGAGTGCAGCGTCGAATTGTTCGCGATCCTCGGCCATATCCAACGTCGCGCGATTGCTTCCGACGATCGGAACGCCGCGCTCGGTGAGCTCGGCGGCGAGCGATATCGCCGTCTGTCCACCAAAGGCGAGCATCACGCCGCGCGCTCCGGTCGATCGATAGGCAGCCTCCACTTCGTCGGCTCCCGGCGGTTCGAAAATCAGCGCGTCGGAGATATCGAAATCCGTCGAAACGGTCTCGGGATTATTGTTAACGACGACCGGAGCGAGCCCGGCATCGCGGAGCGCCCAGGCAGCGTGCACGCAACTATAATCAAATTCAATCCCCTGGCCGATGCGAATCGGTCCGCTGCCGACGACGACGACCGCTTCGCGCGGCGGCTTGCGCATCTCATCGCTCTCACCGCGCGAAAGATAGTAATAGGGCGAGCGAGCGGGAAACTCCGCCGCCGCCGTATCGACCATGCGGAACGAGGCGCCGGGAGCGGCCGGACGTTCGGCGGCCCCGGTCAACGCGCGAATTCCCTGCGACGAGTACCCGCAGAGAAATGCGCGTTCGATATCGACAGGCTCGTGTCGTTCGTGCAGACGGCGTTCGAGCGCAACGAGCTCGGCGACTTCATCGAGCCAAAAACGATCGATGCCGCTCGCGTCGTGCAAGCGTTCGACACAGGCGCTGCGATCGGTGCTGCGTCGGAAGAGTTCGGCGACGGCGAAGAGTCGTTCGTGCGTCGGGTTCGCAACCACGGCGATCAATTGGTCGTCGCTCCACTCCCGCATCGCGCCGCCGGTGAGACTCTCGCGCCCGATGTCGAGTCCGCGAATCGCTTTGAGGAGCCCGGCGGCAAAGGTCCGCCCGATACCCATCGCTTCGCCCGTCGATTTCATCTGAGTACCCAGCAACGTATCGGCAAGCGGAAACTTATCGAACGGCCAGCGCGGGAACTTCACGACGACGTAATCGAGCGTCGGCTCGTATGCCGCCTTGGTAATTCCCGTGACCGGATTGGGAATCTCTTCAAGTCGTTGACCGAGTGCGATGCGCGTCGAGATCTTCGCAATCGGATACCCCGTCGCTTTACTCGCCAACGCCGACGAACGAGAGACGCGCGGATTTACTTCGATAATCGCATATTCACTGCTCGTCGGATGCAACGCAAACTGAATGTTGCACCCACCTTGCACGTCGAGTGCGCGGATGACGTTGAGGCTCGATGTCCGCAGCATCTGGTATTCGAGATCGGAGAGCGTCTGCGAGGGAGCGATGACGATCGAATCACCGGTGTGAACCCCGACCGGGTCGAAGTTCTCCATGTTGCAGACGATGATGCAATCGTCGGCTGCATCGCGCAGCACTTCGTACTCGATCTCTTTCCAACCGAGCAACGAGACCTCGAGCAGCGCCTGATGGATCATGCTTGCGGCGAGTCCCGATGCAAGCGTCTCGCGCAATTCACGCTCGTCGCGGACGATACCGCCGCCGGTACCGCCGAGCGTATAGGCGGGGCGCACGACGAGCGGATAGCCCGCCTCTGCGGCAAAGGCGATGCCTTGTTCGATTTCGGTCACGACAACGCTGCGCGCGACGGGCTCGCCGATCTCGATCATCTTCTCTTTGAAGAGCTCGCGATCTTCGGCGAGTTTAATCGTCGCAATCGGCGTGCCGAGCAACTGTACGCCGAATTTTTTTAAGATGCCCGCATCGTCGAGTGCAACGGCAAGGTTGAGCCCGGTCTGTCCGCCGAGCGTCGGCAGCAGTGCATCGGGGCGCTCGAGTTCGATCACCGCGCTCACCGATTCGAGCGTCAGCGGCTCAAGATAGACCGCATCGGCGATCTCCGGGTCGGTCATAATCGTCGCCGGATTCGAGTTGACGAGAACGACGCGGTGCCCTTCTTCACGCAACGCGCGACACGCCTGAACCCCTGCGTAATCGAACTCCGCGGCCTGACCGATAATGATCGGCCCCGAGCCGATGACGAGAATATTCCGCTGCATGCGCCCCTACCGAACCTTCAGCGAAGCGAGGAGGGAGCGACGCCGTAGCGTTGCGAGCGACAAGCAACGACGCTCCGGCGGAAACATTCCGCTGGGCATGATACGGCAATTTCGGTTCAGCACACTAGGGACAGCCGATTGGCTTCGGAGCGGTGAGAGTCCTGGAAAAGTGCGAAAGGAACCTACGGCTGAAGGCGCACGCGCACCCACTCTTCGCGCTCCCGACGATAGAGCAACCGGTCGTGCATGCGGTTCGCGCGCCCCTGCCAGAACTCGATCGATCGCGGGACGATGAGAAAGCCGCCCCAGGAGTGCGGTCGTTCGATCTCTTCGCCGGCGAAGCGCTCGTCGAAATGCGCCATGCGCTCGTCGAGCACGGCGCGCGATTCCACCGGCTCGCTCTGCTCGGAGGCCCATGCGGCGAGCCGATGGCCGCGCGGCCGCGAGGCGAAATAGCGATCGGACTCATCCTCGTCGATACGCCGTACCTCCCCTTCCACGCGCACCTGCCGCTCCAGCGCCGCCCACCAAAAGTTCGCCGCCGCGAAGGGTCGAGCAATCAGCTCACGCCCCTTCCGGCTATCGTACGACGTGAAAAATCGCAGACCGCGCCGGTCGAGTCCGCGCAAGAGGACGATACGCACGCTCGGGTGCCCATCGGTATCGACCGTCGCGAGTGCCATGGCGTTGGGCTCGGCAACACGCTCGGGCGCGGCGTATGCTTCGTCGAGCCAGCGCGTCAACGCGAGGATCGGATCGGCGCCGAGATCGCTTTCGACTAACTCGCCGCGTTCGTACGATGTTCGGCTCGAAGAGAGCTCTTTCACGATATCCTTCCAAATCCAACGGCAATGAATGCACAGAGTGCGAGCAGCAGCGCGCCGCAGAGCGCGCTTGCCAGAGCGACGTCGACGCTCGTGGGGCGAAATGCCGTAACGCGCCCCAGCGCTCCCAACGCTCCGCGCAACGCCGAGGCATTCTCGACGCGGACGAATCGCCCCCCGCCCGCACGGGCATACGATCGCAGTGCCGCGGTATCGATGCCCGCCGCCTCGCTCGTTCCCGGAATCAACGCGCCGGAGTTCGTGCCGATGCCGACGGTATCGACGACGATGCCGCGCGCGCCGAGCGAGGATGCCGCAGCGAAGGGGTCGACACCGGTATTATTGACGCCGTCGGTGACGACGACGACGGTGCGCGGCCCGTGATTGCCGAGCAGGGTGCCGGCGAGTGCCATCGCGTCGCCGATCGCCGTCGGTCCGTTCGGTGCGGGCAGCGTGTCGAGTGCGGCGATTGCGACCGCGTGCCGTGCCGTCAATCGCTGGACGAGCGACGCAGCTCCGGAGAACGCGACGATGGCAACACGTTCGCCGCTGGACATCTCTTCGATAAATTTCTTCGCCGCCGCGCGCGCCGCGAGCGCCCGTGTCGGCACGATATCGGTCGAAGCCATCGAACCGGAGGTATCGATACAGAGCACGACGGCACCGTCGTGAATCGGCTCCGGCAGGGTGAGGTGCGGGCGCGCGAGCGCGAGCCCAACGAGGGCGACTCCCACGATCCATCCCGCTCGGATCAGCGTGCCGACGATATCGCGCCCGCCGAGCGAGCGACGCAAAAACGCAAGATCGGAGAACGCGCGATCGCGCGCATCGCGCAGTCGCGCCGCGCGTTGCAGCGACCAGATCGCCAGCGCAACGAGCGCTGCGGTTACAACGAGATAGGCCGGTGCGCCAAAGCTCACGGAAGCGCTCCGCGGGCGATCCCGAATGCCTCCGCAAGCGCCGCCGCACCATCGCGTTCTTCGAAGATTCCGGTGCGCCACCCGAGCCGACGAAAACGCCGTTGCAAAGCCTCTTCACGTTCGATACTCGCGCGTCGATACGCCTCGCGTTCGCTGCTCCCGAACCAACGCACGAACGATTCACCGCTCTCGGCATCGACGAGTCGGTTGAGACCGACGAGCGGGAGTTCCTCTTGCCACGGATCGCGTGCGAGCGCAAGCGTCGTATCGAAGGTGCGCGCCGTTTCACCGAGCATTTCATCATCGCAACGCTCCGCCGCTGCGGCATCGGTGGCGACCAAGAGCGCCGCACCGCGCGGAAGCACCGCGCGCGCAATCGCGAGCGCGTCGTGGAGATCGAAATCGCCCGCCGGTTGTCGGCGTAGCGCCTCGCGCGCCAAGCGCGCGCCGTCGCGCCCGGCCCGCGCGCGTTCCGGAACCGGTCCCTGCGGTAGTATCGCCATCACGCGATCCTCACCGGCGCTCGCGGCAAACCACGCTGCGACGGCATCATCGGCGGCATCGATAAGCGCTCGCCGCCGGCCCAGCGACATCGAGAGCGAGGGATCGCTGATCGCGGCAAAGACGAGCGCGATATCCTCGAGCATCACCCGCGTTTGCAGCGCGCCGGTACGCGCCGTCGCCGCCCAATCGATTCGTCGCGTGTCGTCGCCGGCGATATAACCACGCAACTGCACGAACTCGTATCCATCGCCGCGCAGGGTCGTCGGCGAACCCTCTCCGAAGATGCGTGGCCGATTGCGACCGCGCAGGAGCGCATCGCGCAGCGTCACGGAACCGGCACGCCGAGGATCGTGCGCTCGATCCACGATGACGGCGAGATTCCTTCGAGCACGAGGCGATGGGTAAAGGCGATGCGATGGCGGAGTACCGCCGGCGCAACGCTGCGAATATCGTCGGGCTCGACGTAATCGCGTCCATGCAAGAGCGCGCGCGCGCGCGCGCAGTTCACCAGCGCGAGGCTCGCGCGCGGACTCGCACCGCCGAGAACGTAGGGCGAAGCCTGTCGTGTCGCCGCGACGAGTTCGACGATGTAGCGATGCAATTTTCGATCGACGTGAATCGCGCGCGCCTCTGCGCGCCACCGACGAACGTCGTCGAGCGTCGCAACCGTCTGCGGGAGCGGCGTCTGCGCGAATGCATAGCGCTCGATAATTTCGAGTTCTTCTTCGACACTGGGATAGCCGATATCGATCTTGAGCAAAAACCGATCCATCTGCGCGAGCGGCAGCGCATAGGTTCCGTCGTTATCGAGCGGATTCATCGTTGCGAGAACGATGAACGGATCGGGAAGCGCGTGGCTCTCCGGCCCGATCGTTACCTGCCGTTCTTGCATCGCCTCGAGCAATGCACTCTGGACCTTCGCCGGAGCGCGATTGATTTCGTCGGCTAAGACGATATTGGCGACGATCGGCCCAAGCACGGTGTCGAAACGAGCGCGCTGTTGATCGAAAATGCGCGTCCCGACGATATCGGCCGGCAGCAGGTCGGGAGTGAATTGAATGCGTTTGAAGGTTGCGTCGAGCGAGGCAGCGAGCGCGCGGCAGGCGAGCGTCTTGGCGATTCCCGGTGGCCCCTCCAAGAGCGCGTGCCCATCGGCGATCGCCGCCAACAAGAGCCCTTCGATGGCCGCATCTTGCCCAACGATGCTCGCCTTGAGCGCTCGCTCGACGTCCTGTGGAGTCGCAATCATTCCTTCACCTCCGCAAACGCTCGCAGGCACGTTTGAATTGCGTTTGCTAGATCCTCATCGGTGGTAAACGCCGCGCGCTCGAGCGCGCGTAGCAGCGGGACGAGATCGCGATCGATATCCGGCAGCCGCGCGAGCACGTCGGCGAGCGTCTCGTGCGCCGAGGCTCCGACGAGCGCGCGAACGGCCACGCGTACCGAACGTACGACGGAGCGCGTCGGTTCCGCCCGCAAGACGAGCGCCGCATCACGCAGCCGTTCGTTGCGCGTCTGCGTCGGCCCCGGTTCCGGCTCGAGCGGCAGCGGTACGGGGGGCGCAACGATCTCCGGCGGACGGCGGCGGTGGAGCAGCAGATACGCCGTGGTAAGCGCCAGCGCGAACGCCAACGCGAGCGCGCCCACGCCCAAGAGCGCGATCCGCTCGAGGACGGGGAGGAGAGATCCGACCGCGCTATCGGCGCTCGCAAAGGGCTGCAGCATCCCGCCGCGCACGACGATATGTAACGGGTTACTTGAATACTGCTCCGCCTGCCCCGTTCGCGCATCGACCGCGTCGAGCGTTGCCGGTGCGAGGTCGATCGTCCCCGTGCGATTCGCGCGCACCCGCAGCGTCTCGCGATAGGTACTCGTTCCATGAGCGTGCGTGATCGTGCGTTCGTCACCACGCAACGCAAGCTGCGAGAGAATCGGCAGCGTGACGTTGTCGATCCGTCGCACGTATCCACGCACGACGAGCACGATCCGTAAAGAGAACGGGCGCCCCATTTTCGGGGAGACGGGCTTGGCGGAGAACGTAAAGCGCTCGACCGTTAAACGCGGAAGGTTTTGCGCGCGCACGCTTTGCATCGAGAGCAAAGCAACGAGCGCTGCGAGCGCGACCGGAAACGCTACGCGAGCGAGCGAGCGCGATCGAGCCACGTTGCGAAGAGCCGACGCGCATCCCGCGGCCCCGGCGATGCCTCGGGATGAAACTGCACCGCTTCGATCGGCAGGCGCCGATGCGCGAATCCTTCATTCGTCCCGTCGTTAAGATTCGTCATCGTCGCTTCGAGTTCGTCGGGAAGCGACGCGGCGTCGACGGCGTAGCCATGGTTGTGCGCGGTGATGATCACCTCGTCGCGCCGCAGATCTTTCACCGGTTGATTGCCGCCGCGATGTCCGTAGGGCAACTTATAGGTGCGCGCTCCGTAGGCCAGCGCGAGCAACTGATGCCCAAGACAGATCCCGTAGAGCGGAACTTTCCCCAAGAGACTCCGCAAGGTCTCGATCGTTCCGACGAGATCGGTCGGGTCGCCGGGGCCGGGCGATACCAGCACCATCGCCGGATCGTTGGCGAGAATCTGCTCGGCGGAAGCATCGAAGGGCACGACGGTCACCTCGGCGCCAAGCGCGGCGAGATCGTGCAGAATCGCGCGCTTCACCCCGCAGTCGACGAGCGTCACGCGCGTTCCGCCGCGAAGCCCTTCGACGTGCGCGCTGCGCGCGGCGACGCCGGGCACCAACTCCTTGGTCGTCGCGATGCGCACGAACTCCGCCAGACGTCGCTCGGCATCGGCGATCTCATCGGCGCCGACGGCGAGCGCGGCCCAGATCGTGCCGTGCTCGCGCAGCGCGATCGTGATCGCACGCGTGTCTGCATCGACCATCGTCGGAATGCGTTGCCGGTCGAGCCACGCCGGAAGCGTCTCTTTCGAAAGATAATGCGAGGGGTGGTAGGAGATCCGTTTGACGATCGCACCGGCGATACAGGCGCGCCCGTACTGGGCGGCGCTACCGCTGATACCGTAGTTGCCGATCATCGGATAGGTAAAGGTCAACAACTGCCCCGCATAGGACGGGTCGGTGAGCGCTTCCTCGTAGCCGGTCATGCCGGTATAGAAGACCGCCTCTCCGAGGGCGATTCCAGTCACTGCGAGCCCAACGCCCTCGAAGCGCGAACCATCGGCGAGAAAGAGAGCGGCGGGATGAGGCATCGGCGCAGAGGGTTTTGCATATCGAGGCGCGATCCCTCGGCGGTAATGGATTGGCACTTTACCGCGACGGCATTCGCGACCGCATTCACCATCGTCGATCCGCTGGGGATGATTCCGTTCACCATGGCGACAACCGCTCATTTGCCGCAGGATCGGCGGGGGCGCATCGTCGACCAGGCGGTGCTCGTCGCAGCGATCGTCATGGCGGCGATGGGGCTCGTCGGCCCGGCGGTGCTCGGTTACCTCGGTATCACGCTGCCCGCCTTCACGATCGCCGGCGGCATGCTGCTCTTTCTTATCGCGATCGATATGCTCTTCGCGCGCCCTCCCGGTACGCGTCGCACCGAGGACGAGGAGCGCGAGGCGAGCGCAGCGGAGAACCCGGCCGTCTTCCCGCTCGCGATTCCGATGATCGCCGGCCCCGGAACGCTCGCGACGGTGCTGCTCCTCGTGAGCCTCGCTGCGGGTTCGCCGGCACGAATCTTTGCGACGATCCTCGCCTACGCTGCGGCGCTCCTCGTCACGTGGCTCTGCATGCGCGGTGCGGCTCGCTTCCTCCATCGCATCGGTACGACCGGCATCCATGTCGTATCGCGCGTGCTCGGTATCGTCCTCGCGGCGCTCGCCGTGCAATTCGTCATCAACGGTCTCTTAAAGACGCCGCTCTTTCACCACTAGCGGGCGGCCGCTTCCGCTCGATAGGCGAGTTGCCCCGCGACGACGGTCGCTTCAATGCGCCGCGGGAGCTCCCAACCCTCAAACGGCGTCGTGTGCCCTTTCGAAGCGAACGCTGCGCCGACGACGCGCCACGGACGCTCGGAGAACATCGTGAGATCCGCCGGCGCGCCGACCGCAAGCGTTCCGCCGGGAAGGCCGAGCAACTCGGCAGGTCGCGTGCTGCAGAGCGCGACGAAATCGCTCATCGGAAGATCCGGAAGGGCGCGCGCATAGGCGCCGACGGCGACCTCGAGCCCGCTAAAGCCGACCGCAGCGCACCCGAGATCGCCGCGCTTCTCTTCGTCGGTATGCGGCGCATGATCGCTGGCGAAAAAATCAACCGCCCCGCGACGAACGGCGTCACGCAGCGCGCGTGTATCGGCGGCGGTACGGAGCGGCGGATTCACTTTTGCACCCGCACCGAGTTCCTCGACCGCTTCGTCGGTGAGCAACAGATGATGCGGCGTCACTTCACAGGTGATGCGCCCGTTTCGTTCGCGACCCCATGCAACGAGCTCCAAGCTCCGCGCAGTCGAGATATGCGCAACGTGCAGACGCGCTTGCACTTCGAGCGCGAGCACGATATCGCGCGCGACGATACTCTCTTCTGCCGATGCCGGGCTTCCCAGGACGCCGAGCCGCTGCGAGACGACGCCCGCGTTCATCACGCCCTCGCCTTTGAGCGCCGCATCCTCGGAATGGGCGATTGCGAGTCGATCGAGCGCGGCGAGTGCGAGCAGCACCTCCCGCATCACGCCTGCATCGGCGACCGTACTGCCGTCATCGGAGAACGCCACCGCTCCTGCTGCGATGAGCGATGCGTAATCGAGCGGCTCGCGACCTGCGCGCGCACGCGTCATCGCGGCGATCGGAAAGATCCGCGCGTAAATTCCGCGCTCCGGGTTCGGTTGCGCAAACGCGACGCGTGCGAGCACCGCGCCGTCGTCGAGCGCCGGTTCGGTATTCGGCATGGCGCAGACGGCGGTAAATCCTCCGCGAACCGCAGCCGCACTTCCCGAGGCGAGCGTCTCCTTCGCTTCGAATCCCGGCTCCCGTAAGTGCACGTGCGCGTCGATGAATCCCGGCGCAACGACCCACCCGGCGGCCTCGACGACCTCCTCACCGGGCTGCGCGCGCAGATGTTCGCCGATCTCTGCGATCCGGTCGCCCTGCAGCCGGAGATCGCGCAACGCATCGATCCGCTGGCGTGGATCGACGATGCGCCCCCCTCGTACGAGCATACGTTACCAGCCGTGAACGAGACGATGCAGCAGCGCGGCGCGAACGAGCACGCCGTTTCGCACCTGCTCGCGGTAGCGCCAACGCGCGTCGAGCGTCACGTCGTCGACGATCTCTACCCCGCGATTGTAAGGGCCCGGGTGGAGAATCGGCGCGCCCGCAGCGAGCAGCCTCAGGCGGTCGGCGTCGAGTTGGTATGCGGCAATATAAGCGGCGTCGTCAATCGGCATCTTCTCGAATCGCTCGTGCTGCACGCGTAGCATGACGAGCGCGTCGAGCCCCGGAAGCGCAGCATCGAAATCGCGGTGAATTTCGACGCCCACCGGCACATCGCGGCGATCGAGAAAGCACTCCGGGCCGATCGCGCGTACTTGCGCGCCGCAGCGAAGCAGCAGCCGCATCGAGGAATGCGCGACCCGACTATGTCGAATATCGCCGACGAACGCAATCGCGGCGCCGCGCAATTCACCGATGATGTCGCGCAATGTGAAGGCATCGAGCAGTGCCTGTGTCGGGTGTGCGTTGGTTCCGTCACCGGCATTAATGGTGCACCCTTCAAACGCCGTGCCGAGCTCGGCGACCGCACCGACGAGTGGATGGCGCGCCACGAGGACATCGATGCCTAATGCGCGCAGCGTCACCGCGGTGTCGTCGAGCCGTTCGCCCTTCGTTGCCAAACTGAGCTGCGCCGGCGTGAGATTGATGACGTTTCCGCCCAAACGCATCTGCGCGCACTGAAATGAGACATGCGTCCGTGTGCTCTGTTCGAAGAAGAGATTCGCGCAGAAAATACCTTCGAGCGAACGCGGCGCCGGACGCTCGGAAAACTCTCGCGCAAGTGCAAAAAGGGAACCGATCTCCTCGTTGCTGAGATCGTCGATATCGAAGAGGTTACGCTTCGGGATCAAGCAACAAGACCTCGTCGGTCGGCGACGGCGTTGGGGCAAGCGTGACGACGACGCGCTCGCGATGGCTGGTGGGAATGCGTCGCCCAACGAAATCGCCCTGGACCGGCAACTCGCGCAGTCCGCGATCGACCAAGACGCAGAGCCGGATCGCCGAGGGTCGGCCGAGATCGATGAGCGCGTCGAGCGCGCTGCGCACGGTGCGCCCGGTGAAAAGCACATCGTCGACGATAACGATCGAACGCCCGTCGACCGCATCGGGAATCTGCGATTCAGGAAGCGCGTGAACGACGTTGTCATCGCGATAGAGATTCACGTTGAGATAACCGATCGTCGGAGCGACCCCCTCGATCCGCTCGATATGCGCGGCGAGGCGTTGCGCGAGCGCTTCGCCGCCCCGGCGAATACCGAAGAGTTCGATGCCCTTGCGCGCATCATCCGGCTCCAAAATCTCGTGCGCGAGCCGCGCGATCATACGCTCGATCTCCTCGGCTCCGATGAGTTGTCGGCTGCGTTCGCTCATGAGCCTGCCTCCATCGCTGCGAGCGCATCTCGCGCACGCTGCAGTTCGCTACGATATCCGTCGAGCTTCGCTCGCTCGGCGTCGACGACCTCGGCGGCGGCTCGCGCCACGAAGGCCTCATTCCCCAGTTTCTTCTCCGAACGCGCAACCTCGCCTACGAGGCGCTCGACCTCGCGTCGATAGCGCTCCTGCATTAATTCGCGCGGAGCCTCAACGCTCACCGCGTCGAGGGCCGCATCGGCATCTCCCGGGACCTCATCGCTTGCAATCGCGCGCGCCGCTCCGAAGTGGAGCACGAGTGCCCGAAGATCGTCGCGAAGATTGCGCGGCACGTTCACCTCGACGCTCCCGCGCGGCGGCAAGCCGTAGGTGACGCGTTCGTTGCGCAGGCGTTCGATGCAGCGTTGCAACGCCTCGAACTCCGCGACCGCCGCGTCATCCTCCGCGCATTCGAAGGGGTCGGGCCAGGCCGCAGTGACGACGCTCTCGCCGTCGTGGGGCAACGCTTGCCAGACCTCTTCGGTGATGAACGGCGCGATCGGATGCAACAAGCGCATCGATGCGTTGAGCGCGTAGGAGAGCACCGCGGCTCGTGTCGCCCGCGCCTCCGGCATCTTCGTCGCTTCGATATACCAATCACAGAGTTCGTACCAGATGAAGCGCCAGAGCGTCTCGACGGCATTCCCAAAATCGAATCCGTCGAAGAGTTCGCTCGTGCGCTCGATCGTTGCGCGCAGGCGAGCGACGATCCAACGATCCGCGAGCGTCCGTTGCGAAGGCGGCGGTAGTTGCATCGCTCCCGGCAATCCCTCGGGAAGCGCGCGTGCGTACCGGAGCGCATTCCAAATTTTATTATTGAAGTTGCGCCCTTCTTCGCAGCGCGATTCTTGGAAGCGAATCTCCTGCCCCTCTAAACGCATCTGCCGCAGAATACCCACGCGGAATGCATCGGCGCCGTACTTTTCGACGAGGTCCATCGGGTCGATCGCATTTCCGAGCGATTTACTCATCTTGCGCCCGTGGGCATCGAAGACCAACGGGGTCACGAACACCGTTGGGAACGGAAGGCGATCGAGGAGATGGAGCCCCATCATCACCATCCGCGCGACCCAGAGAAAGATAATCTCGCCGCCGGTGATGAGGACGCTGGTCGGATACCAATGCGCCAACTCCGGCGTCTGCGCGGGCCAGCCTAAAATCGAGAACGGCCAAAGCCCGCTGCTAAACCAGGTATCGAGCGTATCGGGATCGCGCGTGAGCGGCGCCCCGCCGTGCTCGCGCTGCGCGATATCGCGCGCTTCTTCTTCGTCGTGCGCGACGACGATCGCCCCATCGGGTGTGTACCAAACCGGGAGGCGATGCCCCCACCACACCTGACGCGAGATATTCCAATCGCGAATCTGTTCGAGCCATTGCTCGTAGGTGCGTCCGTAGCGCTCGGGAACGAAGCGGAGCCGTCCGTCGCGGTATGCCGCGAGCGCCGGCTCGGCTAACGATTCCATGCGCACGAACCACTGCAGCGAGAGCATCGGCTCGACGATCTCTCCGCTCCGTTCGCTGCGGGCGATCGCCATACGATGCGGCCGCTCCTCAAGCAATGCACCCGAGACACGAAGATCGGCGAGAATCCGTTCGCGCGCTTCAAAACGATCGAGCCCGCCGTAGGGACCGACATCGATCTCGGTATCGGCGATCCGCGCCGAAAGATCGAAGATCGACGGCATCGGCAGATCGTGACGGCGCCCGATTTCGTAATCGACGGCATCGTGTGCGGGCGTCACCTTGACGGCGCCGGTACCGAACTCCGGCTCGACCGCTTCATCGGCGATCACCGGAATCGCCCGCCCCGTCAACGGCATGACCACCGAGCTGCCGATCGCGGCGGCGTAGCGTTCGTCGCGCGGGTGAACCGCGATCGCGACATCGCCGAGCATCGTTTCGGGGCGCGTCGTCGCGACGACGACACCGTCGCCGCCGTCGACCGCGCGATAGCGCACGAACCACAGTGTCGCATCGCACTCTTCGCGATCGATCTCCGCATCGGAGAGCGTCGTCTGCGATTTCGGATCCCAATGGATCAACCGCTTCCCGCGATAGATCAGGCCTTCGCGATAGAGGCGAACGAAGGCGCTGCAGACCGCCGCCGAGAGCCCGTCATCCATCGTGAAACGCGAGCGCTCCCAATCGGGCCCGAAGCCGAGCGTTCGGAACTGCCGTTCGATCGTTCCGCCGTACTCGCGCGCCCATTCCCACGCGCGCTCGAGATATTTCGCGCGTCCGAGCGATTCGCGACTCTCACCGCTCTTGGCGAGTTCGCGCACCAGCACCGACTCCGTTGCGATCGCCGCATGATCGGTACCGGGTAACCAATCGGCGTTATTCCCCAACATGCGATGGTAGCGCGTGAGAATATCCATCGGCGTGTAGGTCGAACCGTGCCCTAAATGCGCGCGACCGGTAACGTTGGGCGGCGGCATCGCAATGATAAAGGGAGGACGAGCGGGGTCGGGCTCTTCGTGAAAGAGTCCCTTCTGCTCCCACCACGCATAACGATCCTGTTCCACGCGCGCGGGATCGTAACTCGTCGGTAATTCGTCGTTCTTCATCATCACTCTATAATACGCCCTGGGTTAACATCTCTTCGAGCGAGCGGTTGCGTCCTTCGACTCCAACGCGCAGCCACCAGAGCAGCGCGACCGAACCGGCGGCGAAGATCACCGCCATCGAAACGAAGACCGGCGCTACTCCGGCTCGCGCGAAGAGCGCATAAAACGCCAACGGCGCCACGATTGCACCGACGCGACCGACGGCAACCGAGAGACCGATACCGGTCGCCCGCAGGTGGGTCGGGAAGAGCTCGCTCGTGATCACGTAGGCCCCCGATCCCACCCACGCACTAAACACGCTAAAGACCGCGTACGAAACGACGAAGTGCAGTGCGTCACCGAGTGCGTATGCCAGCGCAAACGAACCGAGCGCCGCAATCGTAAATCCAAGCAACATCGTCGGACGTCGCCCCCAGCGATCCATGAGGAACGACGAAACGACCTGTCCGGTGAGGCCGCAGATCGCACCTAAGAGGTAGAGCAACGGAATCTGTTGCCCGTGCATGCCGACGGCGGGGAAGATCGCGATGCCGGCGATGGCAAGAATGCCGTAGTACGGCATCACCTGCGCGAGATTGACGACGAAGGCAAAGCACAATCGCTGCGGTGTCGCGCGAAAGAGCTCGGCGATCTGCCCGAAATAACCCGACGGCGGTGCAAGCGGTGTAAATTCGATCGGGAGATCCGGATCGACGACCACCTCCGCGCCGCTCGCAGCTTCGACGACCGCAACGATATCGCGCGCCTCCGCAACTCGACCACGAGCGAGCAACCAGCGTGGAGATTCCGGCACAAAGCGACGAACGAGGAGAACGCCGACTGCGAGCAACGCGCCGAACCAAAAAACGAGTCGCCAGGTAGCGCCGCCGACGTTGCCGAGTGCATAGAGCGCGATCCCCGAAGCGGCAATCGCTCCGATATTCCACGAAGCGTTGATGAGACCGTCGGTCCGTCCGCGAAAGCGCGCCGGGACGAATTCGTCGATCGCGCAATTAATCGCCGAGAACTCGCCGCCGATACCGATGCCGGTGAGGAAACGGAAGACCACTAATGAGAAATAATTCCACGAAAAACCCGTGAGAATCGTCGCAGCGGCATAGATTGCGAGGGTAACCATAAAGAGGCGTTTGCGCCCGAGTCGATCGGCAAGCTCGCCGAAGATGAGGGCGCCGACGAGCATGCCGATCGTGTAGATCGGATTGACCCAGGCCGCGAAACTCGCCTGAAAATGCAGATGCGCGGCGATACTGGAGAGCACCGGCCCCACGATCGCCGTCTCAAAGCCGTCGAGTACCCACGCGATCCCGAGTGCGACGGCGATGCGGGTATGCATCGGCGACCATGCGAGCGAATCGAGGCGCGACAGCAGCGTCGGTTTCGAAGGCGACGATGCGACGGAAGTGGTGGGCACGGCGCGCACTGTTGTCTGCGCGCGCGGGAATCGCCTGCAGGCAGGGGCTTCAACGCACGCGAAGCGCGCATCGATGCGTATGCCGACGATTCTCCTCACCAACGACGACGGCGTCGCTTCGCCCGGCCTCCACGCGCTCGCTCGCGAACTCGCCGAACTCGCGCTGGTCGTCGTCGTCGCTCCCGACGGCAACCGTAGCGGCGTGAGCCATGCGATCACCACCGACGATTCAGTCGGCGTCACGCCATACGCGGGCATCGCGGGCGTGCGCACCTACTCCTGCACCGGAACGCCCGCCGACTGTGCCGTCATCGGCATCGGGGAGCTCTGCGAGCGGCGGCCGGATCTCGTGATCAGCGGGATCAACGACGGCCCCAACCTCGCCGACGATGTCAACTACTCCGGGACGGTCGCCGGCGCCGTCGAAGCGGTGCTCCTCGGCGTTCGCGCGCTCGCCGTCTCCCTGGCGCACGATCCCGACGAACGATCGACGACGCGCCGCTGGGAGAGCGCCGCCGCGCAGACGCGCGCGATCCTCCCGTATGCGCTCGCCGAGCTTCCGCCGGAGCGCTACTGGAACATCAACGTCCCGAATCTTCCGCCGGAGCAGTTGCTCGGCCGACGCTTTACCTCGCTCGGGCGCAAACGCTACGGCGAGGCGATCTCCCGCGTCGACGAACGGCGCGATGCGCGCTACTACCGCGTCTGGAATCTTCCCGGGCGCGGCGATAGCGAAGACCCCGCAAGCGATATCGGCGCGGTCATGCACGGGTACGTCAGTATTACGCCGATCGCCATCGATCGCACCGATCGCGACGAGCTCAACCGTTTGCGGCTCTCCTCGGTTCAAGGGGTATGAAGCAGTATTTTACCCCCGGTGAGCCTGCGCCGCTCGAGATTTTTCCGCAGCCGATCGAGCTTCCCGCGCTCGTCATCTGGCCACGCCACACCGGTTGAACGTTCTTCGGAGAACCGCTCGCGCAGTTGCGTGAGTTCACCGAGCGCCATCCCGACGAACGCGTCTATATCATCGTCGCCGCCGATGAAGCGACAACGCGCTCGCTCTGCACGCCCTACGACGTCGCCGAGGCCTGTATCGCCGACCCGGATCGGCGAACGCATCGCGCCGCCAAACTTCGCCCGGCCGGACTGATCTCGTTTTTTTCGCGCGCGATGATCGCGCGTGCGCGCGAAAACCATCGTGCCGGCTTTCGGCAGAATT
Source organism: bacterium (assembly GCA_021790895.1). Taxonomy (GTDB): domain Bacteria; phylum Vulcanimicrobiota; class Vulcanimicrobiia; order Vulcanimicrobiales; family Vulcanimicrobiaceae; genus JABEUX01. The sequence goes on along the minus strand of JAJYFM010000003.1, from coordinate 6,537 downwards.
GGGGAAAATCGCGGATCGACGATCTCGGGCGCGTTCCTGGGGCGATGCGGATCGATGCGCGCGGAACGGTGAGTTGGATATTCCGTGGAAAGCACGCCGGCGATCTTCCGCCGGTGGCGGAGCTCGTCGCTCGTTAACCGGGGCTCTTAGGCCGGCATCTCTTTCTGCCGATCGCCGTAAACCAGCGTCGGTTGCTCGCGTTTCTCAACCACGTCCTTGTTGACGACGCATTTCTTCACCCCGACGAGCGAGGGAAGATCGTACATCACATCGAGCATGATCTCTTCGAGGATCGAGCGCAGTCCGCGCGCTCCGGTCTTTCGACCCTGCGCCTTCGCGGCAATCGAGACGAGCGCGTCTTTCGTGAACTGCAGATCGACGCCGTCCATCGCGAGGATGCGCTGAAACTGTTTGACCAACGCGTTGCGCGGCTCTGTGAGGATCCGGCGCAACGTGAGATCGTCAAGCGCATCGAGCGTCACGACGATCGGCAAGCGTCCGATGAATTCCGGAATAAGGCCGAACTTCAGCAGATCCTCGGGTAAGAGTTGACCGAGGACTTTGCTCGCGCGCGCGACGCGTTTGCTCTCGGGGTTCGCCCGGAAACCCATATTATTCGCAGCGATGCGCGATTCAACGATGCGCTCTAAGCCGTCGAAGGCTCCACCGCAGATGAAGAGCACGTTCGTCGTGTCGATCTGAATAAATTCCTGATGGGGATGCTTACGCCCGCCCTGCGGCGGCACATTCGCCGTCGTGCCTTCGAGAATTTTCAGAAGCGCTTGCTGGACGCCCTCACCGGAGACGTCGCGAGTGATCGACGGATTTTCGCTCTTGCGCGCAATCTTGTCGATCTCGTCGATATAGATGATGCCGCGCTCGGCGCGTTTGACATCGTAATCGGCGGCCTGGATGAGCTTCAGGAGAATATTCTCGACATCTTCGCCGACATACCCGGCCTCGGTTAGCGAGGTCGCATCGGCCATCGCTAACGGAACGTCGAGAATTTTTGCAAGCGTCTGCGCGAGGTAGGTCTTCCCGGATCCCGTCGGACCAACGAGCAAAATATTGGACTTCTGGAGCTCGACGTCGTCGCTTCCAGTTCCGACAGGGCCGGCGTTAATGCGTTTGTAGTGATTGTAGACCGCAACGGCGAGCGCTTTCTTTGCGCGGTCTTGCCCGATCACGTAGGTATCGAGAATCTGATTGATTTCGCGCGGTTTCGGTAGGGTACGAAGGCGTGCGCTATCGTCGGCGGCTTTGTAGAGCTCCTCTTCGATGATCTCGTTGCAGAGTTCGATACATTCGTCGCAGATATAGACGCCGGGGCCGGCGATCAATTTGCGCACGTTCTCCTGCGATTTGCCGCAGAAGCTGCACTTGAGTTGCCCTTTTTCATCCCCGAATCGAAACATGGCGGCGGGAGCCTCCCTGGGCTACGGTGCCGGAGACGGCATCGAGCTACGGTCTTCGATGATACTATCGATTATCCCGTACTCTTTGGCGTCCTGGGCGGTCATATAGTAATCGCGATCGATGTCCTTGAGGACGTCGTCGAGGGGCTTCTTGCAGGTTGCTTCGTAAATCTTCGCCACGGTCAGGCGGGTCGCGATGAGGTCGCGCGCCGCAATTTCCACGTCGGTTGCCTGCCCGCCGAGCTGCGAGACCCAAGGTTGGTGAATGAGGATCTTCGCATGAGGGAGCGCAAAGCGCTTGCCCTGGGCACCGCCGGTTAAAAGAATCGAACCCATCGACGCGGCCATCCCCATACAGATCGTTGCCACATCGGGCTTAATGAAACGCATGGCGTCGTAGATCGCGAGGCCCGCGGTGACGCTTCCTCCGGGGCTATTGACGTACATGTCGATATCTTTGTCGGGATCTTCTTTTTCGAGAAAAAGCAGCTGTGCGATCGTGAGACTCGCGATAGAGTCGTCGATCGGACCGCCGACGAAGACGATTCGATCCTTCAGCAGTCGCGAATAAATATCGTACGCACGCTCTCCGCGCGACGACTGTTCGACGACCATCGGTACCAAGTGCCCCATCGGAGAACGACCTATCCCTTCTTCACCGGCATCCCGTCACCGGGCGCCCTGTCAAACGTACGTAGAAGGTCACTACGGCGCCGCAACGCGCTGCGCCTTGTCGATGAGAAATTCGAGTGTTTTATTTCGGACGATTCCGTCGTACACCGACTGCATGTTCTCGGCGAGCGCCTCACGGACGCGGTCGATCGGCTGCCCGTACCGACGGGCGAGGAGAGCGAGTTCGCTCTGAATCTCTGCCGGGCTCGCCTCGATTCCCTCGGCATCGGCGATCGCCTCGATGAGGAGCGTTCCCTTCACCCGGCGCTCGGCATCTCCCGTCAGTTCCTCGCGCAACTCCTCCTCGGTCTTCCCGATCGAAGCGAGGTACTCAGGATACTCCGTGCCCTGCTCCTGAGCCATGCGGCGAGCCTCTTCCAGCAGTTGCTCGCGCTCGGCGACCAGCAGGCTCGGCGGCACCGGAATCGCGTGCGCTTCGACGAGTTGCTCCATGAGCGCATTGCCGATCTCGCGACGCATCCGCGCTTGCGCGATCCCCTCCAAGCGCTTGCGCACCTCCGCTCGAAGCTCCGCGAGCGTCGCAAAATCGCTGACCTCGGCCGCGAACGCATCGTCGAGCGTCGGCACTTCGAGGTGCTTCACATCGTGGAGAACGACCTCGAAAATCGCGCTCTTCCCAGCGAGTTCGCTCGCGTGGTAGGCCTCGGGAAAGGTGGTCTCGATCTCGCGGCGCTCGCCGGCGTTCATCCCGGCGATACCGGTTGCGAAGCCGGGGATAAAGCGATCCTCAAGCAGCTCGGCGACCTGGCCTTCAGCGGAGCCGCCCTCGAACGGCGTACCGTCGATCTTGCCGACGAAATCGATCGTGACGATATCGCCGAGCGCTGCTGCACGATCGACCGGAACGAGCGTTCCGCGATCCCGCGTGAGCCCTTCGAGCGTCCGCTCGACCTCTTCATCGCTGATCGTCCGTTCGGGAACCGCGACCGAGAGCCCGACATAGGTTCCGAGTTCGAGCGTCGGACGCACCTCGACGCGCGCTTTCACCCGCAGCGGCTCGTTCTCGGCGCTCGGCAACATCTCCAACTTCGGTCGTGCAACCGGCGCGAGGGCATGCTCGCGCAGCGCCGAGCTGTAGAGCTCCGGCACGAGATCCTCCATCGCTTCCGATTCGATTCCAGCGCTACCGTAGGTTTGTTCGAAGACGCGGCGCGGAATATGCCCTTTGCGAAAGCCCGGTATTCGCGCATTTTTGCTCAAACGCCGAAACGCAACCTCGCGCGCTCGGTCGAGCGCATCGGGCAGCACCGGGATAACGATTTCAACGCTGGTCGCGTCGAGTCGGGTGAGGGTTGAGGTCGTCACGGGATCCTTATTTCTTGGGTGGGGGGCCGGCGCGCCGCGATGGAGCGGAAGACGAGATTCGAACTCGCGACCCTCGCCTTGGCAAGGCGATGCTCTACCACTGAGCTACTTCCGCATCGAACGGCCCGCCACGCGCGGGATGGTGGGCAAGCAGAGACTCGAACTCTGACGGGTCTCCCCACTGGAACCTAAATCCAGCGCGTCTACCAGTTTCGCCACTTGCCCTCAGGCGAACGCCCCATACTATAACGGGAACCGACCAAATCCTGCGCCGCCAAGCACAGAGCGAGAGAAAATTTGGTGCACCGCGAGGGACTTGAACCCCCAACCAAGTGATTAAGAGTCACCTGCTCTACCAATTGAGCTAGCGGTGCAAACTGTGCGCCCTCTGGGACTCGAACCCAGGACCAACGGATTAAAAGTCCGCTGCTCTACCGACTGAGCTAAAGGCGCAGAGGCGCGTATCAGTGTAAACGGCCGACCAGGCTTTTGCAAGTGAAAAAGGTGCGCCTTCCCCTTAGGTTCCGGTCGCCGCCATCGACGAGAGATTCTCCGCCTGGGCGACCAGCCGCTCGCGAAACTCCGCCGCCGTCAACGGTTCCGCGAATAGGAAGCCTTGTGCGTCGATACAACCCGCGGCGACGAGCACCTCGCGTTGCCGCTCCGTCTCCACTCCCTCTGCGACGACGCGCACGCCGAACGCCTCGGAGAGTCGAACGAGCGTATGGACGATCGGCTCGCTCGCGATCTCGCCATTGGCTCCTGCGACAAAGCCCTTGTCGATTTTAATCGCATCGATTTTGAAGTGCTGCATGTAACGCATCGACGAGTATCCCGTGCCGAAATCATCGATACAGACCGCGAAGCCGCGCTCGCGCACTCGCTCGATTCTTTCCATCGCCAACTCGGTGTCGTCGAGCATCGAATTTTCCGTAATTTCGATCGCAAGATTGCTCGGTTTCAACGCGTATTCGTCGATCGTCGCACTTAACGTACGATCGAATCCCGGCTCGAGCAACTCGGTCGGCGTCGCATTGAAGTGCAAGGTGAAGTTGCCGATATCGATTCCGGCTCGCCGCCACGCCGCAAGTTGCGAACAACCTGTATCGAGAACGAACGCACCGATACTCCGCGCAAAGCCGCCGCGCTCGGCGAGCGGAATGAAGAGCATCGGCGAAATGACGCCGCGCGTCGGGTGATCCCAGCGGAGCAGCGCCTCCGCGCCCTTGATAGCCCCCGTGCGCAGATCGACGACCGGCTGATAGAGAACCCGAAACTCGCGCCGCGCAACGGCAAAACGCAGGTCGGCAGCGAGCGCGACGCGCTCGGCTGCTGCGGTCTGCATCTCCGCATCGAAGACGGCAAAGCGCTCGCGACCGACGCTCTTTGCATACTGCATCGCAATCTCCGCGTCGCGTAGAACTTCGTCTCCACCCTCATATTTCTCGGGTCCGATGGCGATGCCGATACTCGCGCCGAGGAAAATTGGTCGACCTTCGACGAGAAATGGTTTCGAAAGATTTTCAAGCAGGCGCCGCGCGAGCGATTCGACGTGAATCACATCGCCGAGCGTACCGACGAGAATTGCGAATTCATCGCTTCCGAGACGGGCGACGATATCATCGGCATTAAGCGAGCCCCGCAAACGCGTCGAGATCTGTCGGAGCACCGCGTCGCCGCCGGAGTGTCCGAGGCTCTCGTTCACATCTTTGAAGTGCTCAAGATCGACAAAGATGACCGAGAAGAGCGCGCCTGCCTCGCTGCGCGAGCGATCGAAACGGCTCGCGAGTTGCTCTTCGAAGGCCTGTCGATTCGGCAGACCGGTCAGCGCATCGTGGAGGCGCTGAAAATTGAGCCGACGCTCCTGTTGCTTGATCGTTGTTTTATCGGCGAAGGTGCACATTGCAAACGGATGCTCGCCGGTGGCATCGGTGACTCCGGAGATAGTGACGTCGACCCACATCTCCTCGCTCAAGCCGGAGATACGGCGCTCGACCGTAAATGCGTCGAGCTTGCCGCTCATCACCTCCGAAAACTCACGCTCGTGTCCGTCGAGTAAGTGGTGTTGAACGTCGATGACACTCCGATAGACCGTATTTGCGTCGATCGCCTTCCCGTCGCGATCGAGAATCGCGATCCCCATCGTCGAACCATCGAAGACGGCGCGAAATTGCGCTTCGCTCAGGTGGAGCGCGCGCTCGGCATCCTGTCGTGCGAGTTCGCTTGCCAGGCGCTCGCGTTCGCGCTGCGCTTCATCCAGGGCGCGACGCCCGCGAGCATTTGCAAGCGACCACGAAAGTAGCAACGCGCCGACGAGCACGCAGAGAATCCCCAGAATCGTGAACGCACGCGCGCGCTGCGCCGCTGCGTAGTTCGCCGCTCGAGAATTGAGATCGGCGATGAGCATCGCCGCCGTCGCACCGTAGAGCGCATCGGCGCTCTTCTCCGCCGCAACGCTCAGACGCGCGAGCTTTTGCGCCGACCTTGCATCCATGCGTGGAAGCATCGCGGCGTTCGCAAGCGTATTGGAGAGCGCGGCACCCGCGGCAATGTAGGCCTTGGCGCGCGCGACGAACCGGGCAACTCCCGGAACATCGGCGCGCGGCAGGGTCAGGCGCAACGAAGCCGCCGTCCGCGTGATATGATCTTGTGTGAGGCTAAACGCGCCGCCGACCGCGGTCGAAACGTTATTAAAGCCGATGCGGGTCGAGAGCGGAATGCCGCGTTTCCCAAGAACGTGGCTAATGACGATTTCGGCATGACGCGGGTACATGAGCGCACCCGGCAGATCGTTGAACGCGATATCCGCGAGGTTCTGCGTGATCTGCGAGCGCTCGTAGCTGAAGTTCGAGGTGTCTCCGATATTTTCAATGATAACGGTGAGCGGATTGAGCGGCGCGCTGACCGGGGCGAAACCAGCCCATCCCATCGGCGCGTGTTGCGCCTGAATCCAGCCCTTTTCAAAAGGCGGCAACGAACTTGCGGCATCGAGCACGCGCGCATTTTTCGCGAGAAGCAGGTGCTTCATCGCCGCGATCTCGCGGTTGACGACGATCGCCGCTTTCGCGCGCTCCGCCGGGCGTTTGAAAACGACGGCATCGCGATAATCGAGCAGCGCATTCGC
>JAJYFM010000087.1 GCA_021790895.1 bacterium | reverse complement strand
TCGGGCACGGAGGAATCCGCTCGATACCGAATGCTCCGCCCATGCCGCTGATCTTCGTAGCAACGCCGCTGGGGAACCTGCGCGATATCACGCTGCGGTCGCTCGATGCGTTGCGCGAAGCCGATCTCATCGTCGCGGAGGATACCCGCGTCGCGCGGCGACTCCTCGGCGCCCTCGATCTTCCCGGCCGCGAACTTCTGAGTTACCGCGAGCAAAACGCGGCGACGGCGACCGCGGGAATCCTCGAACGGGCGCGCACGCAGAACGTCGTCGTGGTCAGCGACGCCGGCACGCCGGGCATCTCCGATCCGGGCAGCGAGTTGGTCGCGCGGGCACGCGAGCTCGGCGTCGCGATCGACGCGCTCCCCGGGCCGAGCGCGGCGATCGGCCTCGCCCTCCTCTCCGGCTTCGACCTACAGCGCTTTACGTTCGAGGGTTTTCCTCCGCGCAGCTCAGGCGCACGGCGCGCGGCCTTCGAGCGCGCGCTCGCGGGTGGCTGCACGACGCTTTGGTACGAGAGCCCGAAGCGCATCCTCGCAACGCTGCGCGATATCGAGAGCGTCGCACCCGAAGCGCGTCTCTTTCTCCTGCGCGAGTACACCAAACGCTTCGAGCAGCAACTCCTCGGGAACGCCGCCGCGATCGCGCGGCAACTTCCCGATCCCCCGCGCGGCGAGATCGCCTTCGCGCTCGAAGCCGCACCTTTGAAGGAAGCAACCCCGCCGAGCGCCGCCGAGATCGATCGCGCAATCGAGGCCGCACTCGCAGCGGGCGAACGCGTTTCCGCAATCGCGCGCCGCCTCGCGGCAGCCGGGGCGGGCGAGCGTTCCGATCTCTACGCGCGTATCTCCGCGCGGAAAGCCGCCGTCGAAGGGCGAAGCACGGACTAGATGAAGCGCCCGTTTTACGTTACCACGCCGATTTATTACATCTCCGGGAACCCGCATATCGGGCACGCCTACACCACGGCGGTCGCCGATGTGCTCGCCCGCGCGGCGCGGACCGAGGGCGAGGCCTTCTTCCTCACCGGCACCGACGAGCACGGGCAGAAGGTCGCCAACGCCGCCGCCGCGGCGGGAAAATCGCCGCAAGATTGGTGCGATGCGCTCGTCCCGCGCTGGCAAGAGCTCTTCGCCGCATTTCATATTTCGTACGATGATTTTATTCGCACGACGCAGCCGCGTCACGAGCATGTGGTGCAACGCGTCTTCGAACGCCTGCGCGAGAGCGGCGATATCTATCTCGGGACCTACGAAGGCTGGTATTGCGTCGAAGACGAGACGTTCTGGCTCGAAACAAAACTCGTCGACGGAAAGTGCCCGACCTGCGGCCGCGCCGTGACCTGGCTCTCCGAAAAGGATTGGTTTTTCCGGCTCTCGGCCTATCGCGATCGCTTACTCGACTACTATCGCGCGCATCCCCATTGGCTGCGCCCGAAGAGCGTCTACAACGAGATGCTCTCGCTATTGGAAGAGGGGCTCGACGATTTTTCAATCTCGCGCACGAATTTCGATTGGGGAATCGAGATTCCGGGCGGCGGCGGAGTTATCTACGTTTGGTTCGATGCGTTGTTGAATTATATCTCTGCGCTCGATTACGGCAACCCGAACGCCGCCTTCGCGCGCTTTTGGCCGGCGAGCGTCCAACTGATCGGTAAAGAGATCGCGCGTTTTCACACCATCGTGTGGCCCGCCGTGCTCTGGGCGCTCGGCGAGGAAGCACCCGAACTCGTCTTCGCACACGGGTGGATTACCGTCGACGGCCGCAAAATGGGGAAATCGATGGGCAACGCAACCGATCCCTTCGCGCTCGCCGAACGATTCGGCGCCGATACGCTGCGCTATTTTCTGCTGCGCGAAGCGCCGTTCGGTAGCGATTTTTCGTATTCGGAAGAAAAAATTATCGCGCGGAACAACGACGATCTCGGAAACGATCTCGGGAATCTCGTTCGCCGGTCGCTGGCGATGTTGACGAAATACTGCGACGGCATCGTGCCGAGCGCGGGTGATGCATTCATCGGCAACTCGCTCGCCGAGATCCCGAACCGCGTCGCCGATGCAATTTTCGATCTGCGCTTCCGCGATGCACTCGAAGCGATTTGGATCGTCGTTTCCGCGCTCAACCGCAGCATCGACGAACGCAAACCGTGGGAGTTGTGGAAACGACGCGAGGAGCCGGCCGCCAAAGCATCGCTCGACGCGCTGATGTACGAACTCTGCGAAGGGCTTCGCTGGCTGGCGAGTTTGCTTGCGCCGTTCATGCCCGAGAAAGCAGCCGAGATAGCGCGCCAACTCGGGCTCGCCGCAGGCGTACACGAACGCGAGCTCCGTACGTTGCGCTGGGGCGGGCTTGAAGCCGGAACGCAGAGCGCACCGGGCGGGGTGTTATTCGCGCGAATCGAGGTCGCCGAGACATCGTCGGCATGAACGCCTTCGATCGCGCCAAACTCTACCGCACGGCGATCTTCGCCCCGGGCGCGGTCGCTCTCGTCGCATGTGTTACCGCGATCGTTCGCAGCCCCGTGCGTTGGTCGTTCTCCGATAGTCTGCTCACCCTCTTTGCCGTCGCCGGCACGCTCTCCGTTGCATTCTTCGCGACGTCGCTGCCACGATTGCGCTCGCGTCGTATCGCGTTCGGCGCGGAGGGCTACGTCCTCGACGTTCCGATTCTCGCGCCGCTATTGCTCGCTTCGTATAACGGCGGAGCGATCGCCGCACTCGCCGCATTTTTCGGTTTCTCGCTCGCGGCGTACGTTCGCCGGGAAGAACTCGGTTTCGACATTCTTCGCCACGGAGTCGGGCGCGCGTCATTGCTGCTGCTCGTGGCGGCCTTCATTCCGGCGCATTCATTGCTGTCGTGGAATTTCTTCAGCTTTAGCGTTCTGGTGCTCGCGATCGGCGCCGCCTACGAACTCATCTTCGCTGCACCGTTATTGGCAATCGCGCGCAACGTCTCGATTCGGCAGACGGTCGTGCGTTTCGCCCGCACGCGCGGTCTTTGGCTCTCGCTGGCGACGGTGACGATTTGGGCGACCATCGATCGTTGGGGTTTTCTTACCGGCGGTGCGGCACTCGGCGTTGCCCTCTGGCTACCACTCCCGTACTTCGCGTGGTTACGCTGGAAGAACGATCGCTTAAGCGCGGAGCTCACGCGCCTCAAACTCGTGCGCGAAGCGGTCGCGGCGATGTTGGCCGCGCGCGATCCGCTGCCGCAGATGCGCAGCATTCTCGGATCTTTGCGCCGAGCACTCGTCGACGAAACGCTCGAGATCGTTACCCGCACCGAGAATAAGAAAAAATGGCGCACTGTCGCGAGCCTCGGCCCGGCAATCGGTGAGGATGCATCGGCGCTACGCGCGCGCCTGCTCGCGCGACTTCCCTTCGCCGAACGCGAGAGCGCGAAAGCGACGGTCGGCTCGGTGACGATCTCGGTCTATGCGATCCGCGCCGGCGAGGCCCTCGCAGGCGCGCTGCTCGTCCATCGACGACGCGACGATCTCAGCGCGCGCGAACATCAGCAGTTCTACCAAGCGGCCCGGGAATTAGCGCCGCTGCTCGTCGACCTGCAAAGCATTTCTGAGGCGCACAATGCCGCAAACACCGATCCGCTCACCGGTGTTTTCAATCGTCGCGCGATTCTCGAACGCCTCAATGCGCTCGTCGACGACGCTCGCCGCGGCGCGGTGCTGATGCTCGACATCGATCGATTCAAAAACATCAACGATCGTTTGGGGCATGCGGCGGGCGACGGTGTGTTGCGTCGCGTTGCCGATGAAATTCGCGCCGCATTACGGCTCGAAGATGCGTTGGGGCGCATCGGCGGCGAAGAGTTTCTCGTCGTTATGCCCGATGCGACGCGCGACATTGCCGTTGCGATCGGCGAACGCGTGCGCGCCGGCGTCGCGTGCTCCGACGGCGGCTCCGAACAGCCGGCGGTCACGATTAGCATCGGCGTCGCCACGGTACGCGGACACGACCGCCCTGCCGAGTTGCTCGAACGCGCCGACCGCGCCCTCTACGAAGCGAAACGACTTGGCCGCAATCGATTGGTAGAAGAGGAGCAGAGCGCGTGATCGATACGCACGCGCACCTGCACGACGCGAAGTTCGACGAGGATCGCGAAGCAACGATCCAACGCGCTCGGGAGGCCGGGATCGCGCAGATGATGACCGTCGGCTGCGATCTCGCCGACAGCAAACGCGCGCTCGAGTGCGCGCGCAGCTACGGCCTCCGCGCGAGTATCGGGATTCATCCGCACGAAGCGATCGATGCCCCGGAAGGGATCGCGAGCGCGTTCGATGCGCTCTTCGACCCGGCGTTCCACCTCGCGGTCGGCGAGATCGGACTTGATTACTACTACGACCATAGCCCCCGCGACGTGCAACGGCGCGTCCTGCGCGAACAACTCGCCTATGCGGCGCGGAGAAAAGTGCCGACGATTTTTCACCAACGCGATGCTTTCGATGATTTCATCACCGAATTGCGTGCCGGCTTCGATCCGTCGTTCGGCGGGGTCGTCCACTGCTTCACCGGCGATGCGGAGCAAGCTCGGCTACTCGTCGACGAATTTGGATTGCGCTTGGGAATCGGCGGCGTGCTTACCTTTAAGAGCGCCGCGCCGTTGCGCGAGGCGGTGCGCGCAGTCGGCATCGAGGCCGTTCTTTTGGAGACCGACTGCCCGTATCTCGCACCGGTGCCGATGCGAGGTCGGCGCAACGAGCCCGCATTTCTGACGCACACCGCGATACGGCTCGCCGAACTCTTCGCCATCTCACTCGACGAAGTCGCCGCCCGAACCGATGCGAATGCGCGGGCGCTCTTTCCCGCCCTTTAACCGATAACGCTTTTCGCGCGCGACCACGTTTGTTCAAAGCGATGTTGTAATTGCGCGCGAACCGCCGCGGCCCGTGTCTGCAGACCCCAATCGCGAGCATCGGGAGCGGCATAGGTTGCATTTGCGCTCCCGATCCACACGCGCGCGCCGAGCAACGCGAATTTCTCGCAGGTCGCGCCGATGCGAACGCCGACACCGGCCTCCGCGAGCCGGGTGAGCGCGCGAGA
>JAJYFM010000086.1 GCA_021790895.1 bacterium | reverse complement strand
GCGCGAGCAAACCACCGACGGCGTAGAGCAGCGTTTCTCGGTCGGGGCTCTCACCGAGATGCAACGCGATGTGCAGCCCGCTTCCGGCGCTCGATTCGCGCGGCTTCGGCATGAAGGTTGCCTCGAGTCCATGTTCGGGAGCGAGATGCTTCGCGAGCGTCCGCAGCGTGAGGATCGAGTCGGCAGCGACGAGCGGTGGAATCGGCGCGAGATCGATCTCGTGTTGCCCGGGTGAGTGTTCGTGGTGCGCTGCGATTACCGAAACGCCCATCGATTCGAGCGCGCCGACGATCGCGTCGCGCGCGTGCTCGCCGCGGTCGTTCGGCGAGAAATCGAAATAGGATCCGACGTCGCTGGTCTCGGTGTGGAGCCCGCCATCGTTGCGCCCCGAGAAAAGATAGAACTCCACCTCGGCGGCAATGCGCGCTCCGGGAACGAGTTCGTCGAGGCGCTCGACGTTGCGTTGCAGCGTCGTTCGCGGGCATCCTTCGAATGCGCTTCCGTCGGGCATGGCGATGGTGCAGATCAGGCGCGCCTCGGGTTGCCCGTCGTTCCAGGGGAAGATCGCAAAGGTATCGAGATCCGGCAGCAACAGCATGTCGAGCTCTTCGTCGCGGACAAATCCGTCGATCGAGCCGCCGTCGAACGATATTGTCCCGTCGAGCACCTCGGCAAGGCGGCTCGCGGGAACGCTGACCATCTTGCTGACGCCGAAAAGATCGACGAACTGCAATCGTACGAAGCGTACGCCGCGTTCGGCGATTTCCTCGGCGATGATGCGTCTGCGCGCGCGCACCGTTGCTTTAGGAATCGAGGGCATCGATCGTCACCGCGAGGCGCAGGTTGAGTTGATCGGAAGAACTCTCGAGCGAGAGACCGGTGAGCTCGGCGATCTGTCGTAGACGATAGAAAACCGTATGACGGTGCACGTGCAGTTGCTCGGCGGCGGTTTTGACATTCTCTCCCGATTCAAAATAGATCGACATCGTTCGCTCTAGCTCCGTTTGATGTTTTGCGTCGTAATCGCGTATCGATTCGAGAAACGTTCGCGCGAAGCCGCGCCACTCCGGCGTCGTGGCGGCCTCGAGCAAAAGTGGGAGCGCGCCGAGCCGTTCGTACTGCAACACTCCGTCGCGCCGCCCGAGCCGCCGAGCGATCTCGAGCGCGGCGAGTGCTTCGCGGCTCGCGCGGTCGAGCGCATGCGTCGGATGCGCTCCGCCGATTCCGCCGACGACGCGATAGGCGGCATTGCGGCGCGCGATGCTCTTGGGGAGGAGCGTCGCGGCAACGCGAATCTTCCCGGCGGAGGGCTCGTCGGCGGCCGGACAGATCAGCAGCAGCGTTCCGGCGCGTTCGCGCTGGACGATCTCGCGCTCTCCGAGCGCGGCGCTTGCGAGTGCGCCGAGTTCCGCGAGCTCCGCTCCCGTACTCGCGTCGTCGAATGCGAGTGCGACCACGAGATAGCTCGGCGCGAGCTCGAGATGCTGTTCGGCGGCGAGGGCTCGCACCGACGCACCGTCGCTCAGACGCCCGGCGAGTGCCTCGTCCCAGAGATCGCGTTGCATCGGAGCGCGCCGATCGCGCGCAAGATCGAGCGCAAGCAGCGTTGCTGCCAGTCGGAGAGCCTCGTCGTCGGCGCGGCGCGCCTTCGCACCGAAGGCGACGAGCCAGCCCAGCCGCCATCCCCCGACGGAGAGCGGAAGGAGGAGCGAACCATCGGAGAGTCGCGTCGGCTCGCCGTCGGTTGGGAGCTCGCTTGGCGGTGACTGCGGCGCAGGTGCGGTGCGCGCGATCGGACGCTGCTGGGCATCGAGCAGCAACAACCCCTCTCCCCGGTCGAGAGCGAACAGGACGGCGTCGCGCCCCTCATCGCTTGCAAGGGCTTGCGCGAGCCGCGCGCCCAAATCGAGGAGCCGAGCGGAAGTCACGCGGGCTTCTTCGGCGAAGTAGGCGGGTGTTCATGGAAACCCGTCGGAAAATCGCCGCTGAGACCTTCGCCGCGCTGTTCGACAAGAACCCCGAGGTGGTTGCTCTCTATGGTGCCGACGGACTCCTCATCGATGTGAATCCGGCCTCCGTCGAACTAACGGGTTTTCTCATAGAAGAGGTGCGCGGGACGACGTTCCGAGACCATATTCCGCGCAGCGACCAGGTGCGCGGCGAGATGGCCTTCGAGATGGCACGCAGCGGGGTCGCGGATCATTTTGAGACGACGCTGCGTCATAAAGACGGCGCGCTCGTTCCGGTCGAGGTTTCGGTGATCCCAGCGCATATCGACGGGGTGGTGCGAGCGATCTTCGTTCAAGCGCGCGATATCGCCGCTCTGCGGGATGCCGAAGACGCGATGCGCGTCAACCAACAGCGGCTGCGTTCGCTCTTCGAATACCATCCGGATGGTATCGTCGAACTCAAAGCGACCGGGGTGATCTCGCGGGTGAACGTGGCTTTCGAGAGCGAAACGGGGATTTTGGGAGAGAGCGCCGTCGGTACGCCGTGGATCGATCTGATCGTTCCCGGGCGACGCGAGCGCGCCGAGGCGGCGCGTCATGCCGCGATGCGCGGCGAGGCCGCCGAACACGAATCGGTGCTGTTGGATCGACTCGGCTATCAGATCGAGGTGCAGCTCAAACTCGTCCCGATCCACAGTGGGGAGAATATCACCGGCACCTACGCGATCTTCAAGAACGTCTCCGCTCAGCGTGCTGCCGAACGCGCGGTAAGCTCGCAAGTCGATCGGCTTCGCCGCCTCTATCTCGTCGCCGCCTCGCGCGAACTCACAATTCCGCAACAGCTCGAAGCGGTGCTGCAGCTCGGGATCGATTTCTTCGGCTTCGACGAAGGGTATATCGTACGGAACGAAGGCGATTCCATTATCATCCATACGGCAGTCGGGCGAAAGACGCCGCTCGCGGCCGGGGCACGCATTCCGCTGGCGTCGAGTTTTGCGCGCTTTCTCACCAACGAGCGCCCCTTTCTCTTCGTTCCCGATCTCAACGAACCCGAATGGCGCAGCGATCCTGCACGCGCGACGGTGAATTGGCGTAGCTACGCAGGCACGCAATTGCAGGTGGACAGCAAGGCATTTGGAGCACTCGCGTTTGTGGGATTGCGCACGAGGACGGAGGGGCTCGACGAACTCGGCCGCGAGTTGATCTCGTTGATGGGCCTGCTGGTCGCCGCTGCGTTGGAGCGGCAGCGCACCGCAGAGCGGATCGAACAGCTCGCGTTTAACGATTCGCTGACCGGGCTTCCCAATCGCGTGCTTTTCGCCGACCGCATCGAGCAGGCGTTCGGTGCGGCAAAGCGCTACGGCCGCGGTTTTGCCGTGATGTATCTCGATCTCGACCACTTTAAGGCGATCAACGATAATTTCGGACATCGCGTCGGCGATGAAGTGCTGATTCACGTTGCTCGACGTCTGCGGACGTTGTTGCGCGAAAGCGACACTATCGCGCGCTTCGGCGGCGACGAATTCGTCATCCTTCAGCCCGTCGTCGATGCCGCAACCGATGCCGCCGATCTGGCGCGAAAGGTGCTCGTCGCGCTGGAACAGCCGATCGTCGTCGACGGCCGAGAACATCGCGTAGCGACCAGTATCGGCATCGCCCTCTACCCGGAGCACGCAACCGAGATCGAACGGCTGATGGAACTTGCCGATGCCGCGCTCTACCGCGCCAAGCGCGAGGGACGCAATCGTTGGCACTTTGTCGCCCCGCCGGCTATGGCGCCACGGGGGGCTTCGTCCGATGCTGCGCGCTCCGATGGCGAAGCGTAATGCGCGGGAGTTTCTTCGCCAAGTCTTCAGGCATGATTGCGTCGATGGCGTCGTCGACCGTCACGATGCCGAGCATTCGGTCGCGCGCGTCGACCACCGGAATCGCGAGGAGATCGTAGCGCGCGATTGCGGCGGCGACCTCTTCGGCGGGGGTCTCGGGGCGCACACTGACGACATCGGTGCGCATGATTTTGTCGATGAACGCGGTTGGTAGCGCGAGAAGAAGATCGCGCAGCGTCACGATGCCGAGCAAACGATCTTCCTGATCGATCACGTAGAGGTAATAGATCAGTTCGCTCTCCGGGGCGAGTTCGCGAATCTTCCGAATCGTTGCATCGGTGGTGCGGTGCGGATAGATCCAGACGTAATCGGTCGTCATGAGGCCGCCGGCGGTATCGTCGTCGTACTTGACGAGTTCGCGGAGCTCGCCCGCGGTATCGGCATTCATCTCGGCAAGTAGCTCGCTCTGCCGCTCCTCCGGGAGTTCGGCGAGAAGATCGGCGGCATCGTCGGAATCCATCTCTTCGATGATGTCCGCGGCGCGAGCGGTGCCGACGCTCTCGATGATTTCGCGCTGTGTCTGCGCGTCGAGATGTTCGAACGCATCGGCGGCAACCTCGTCGTCGAGTTGCTTGACGACGGTCGCCGCTTCGTTGCTCGACAGATTGCCGATGATCTCGGCGAGGTCGGAGGGGTGCAGGCGGGCGAGTTTGTTTGCCGTCACCGAGAGGTGGACTTGGCTGGGATTGACTTCGCGGATCGGCGCGACGGAATCCCACGCAATCATCGCGCGCGGAATGCGATCGTGGAGCACCGGGGAGAGGCGCTCGCCGAGCTTGCGGAGGCCGAGTCGGCGCAGGAGCCCGGCGAAACCGATATCGGCGGCGACGACGCGGAGTTGCCCACCGGTCCGAGCGACCTCGAGATCGTTGATGCGGACGACTTTGCGCCCGTCGATATCGACAATCTGTTTGTCGAGGAGATCTGCGACCAAATAGAGCGCTTCGCCCTCGGGCGGAGCCGGCTCTTTGGGAGCGCTGGATAGGGAAACGCCTCCCCCGCGTTCGATGCCGATCACCGAATCCATGGGGGCGAAACGCGCACCCTGTGCGGTTCTGACGACGAAGCCGTCGATCTGCGGAAAGGTCGCCTCGGGATGGTTGACGAGAAAATCGCCGACCTTGCCGATCGGCAACTCGTCGATCGTGACGCGTTTGCCGACCAATTCCGAGATGAATCCTTGCGTGAACGACATCGCGGCCTCTCCTTTCGAAGGGCGGTCTTCTCGGCGACGCCGGAACTCTC
>JAJYFM010000085.1 GCA_021790895.1 bacterium | reverse complement strand
AGGTATCGCTGGCGCGAATACTGAGTGAGCCGTGAAAGGTTGGATAGATGCCGCCGACTTCGGGCTCCCACGAGATCTCCCACGGCTGATCGAAATGCATGGGATCGTGGGCGACCGCGAAGCGCATCGATACTTCTTTCCCGAGATCTCGATCGTGGAACGCAAGCGATAGGCGTTGGGCGACGCTCTGCCCCGAATCAGCGAGCGGTTGTAGGCGATCGCGAAGAAGCTCTTTCGCTCGTGTATACGGGCATGCGACCTGCCGTCGAATCTCGATCTCGGTCATCTTCGGTTCATCCTCCTCGCGGCTCGTTGCTCGCTCTGCGCTGTCGACCCTTTATCTGAGAGGTTATTGTCTCGATGTCCAATGTTCGTGAAGCTCTTTCATAACCTCTTCGCGCGCGCGCCGATAACGCTCGTGGCTCGCTCCATAGCCGGCTTCGGCGCGCGTACGCGCGAGGAGACGTTCGAGGCGGGCATCGGCCGCTGCGTGCGTGCGGCGATACCGTTCGATAACGCTGTCTCCGCGCGTGAATTCTGCGAGCATGTTCGGCCAGCGAGCGAGCTCGGAGAGTTGAAGATCCCACAACAAGAAACCGGCCATCGCTCCGAGCGCCGTTTGCGGAGTTTGCGGGTCGATATCGTGCTGAAAATCCGCATGCCAGCGTAACAGATCCTCGGCCGGCATGGGGCGCGCAATTCCGTACCCTTGCCCGCGATCCGCGCCGAGGATGGTCGCTGCTTCGATCGTCCCGCGGTTTTCCAATCCTTCGACCGTCACCGGAATATCGAGCGCGTGCGCAAGGCGCGTGAGATGCAAGATAAATTCAAGCGCTCGTTGCGGATGCTGTTGCGTTCCTTCTACGAGTGCTTGATCGATTTTTACGCCGTCGAATGGATAACGATCGAGGCGGACGAGCGAACTGTGCGCCGAGCCGAGATCGTCTTGCTCGATCTCGATGCCGTCGCTTCGAAGTTGTGCGATCAATTGTTCGTGCCGGGTAAGATCGACAACATCTTCCGGCGTTTCGAGCATTTCAAGGGTGAGTCGATCCGGCGGGAGATTGTTTTCGTTCAAAATAGCGAAGAGAACTTCGCGATACCGAATATCGGCAAGCGCCGGTGCGGGGATATTCACGGCGATGTTGGTGCGAAGTCCCTCGCGTTCGAGCATCGTGCAGTCGCGGCAAGCAGTACGAAGCACTGCTTCAAAGAGTTGAAGCAGATCCGATTCCCCGAACGCGGGAAGAAAACGTTGCGCGGAGATCATCGCGCCGCGTTGGTCGATCAGCCGAGCGAGTGCTTCGACTTTCACCAACGAACTATCGCGAAGATCGACGATGGGTTGGTAGAGCACGGCGACGCTCTGCAGATCGAGGAGCCGACGGTAGCCGACGCTCTCGACCATCGGAACGATCGGCGAGTGAATGCGCCGCGCGACTTCGCGCCCGAGGACGAGTTGGAGGTGGATGAGGAACTTTTCGATCCGGTTGCTGGCGAAGAATCCCGGGAAATTACTGTAGAGCATGAGGAGTGCGATCGTGCGTCCCGATTCGTCGAGGATCGGAACCGCCGAGCCGGCTCGAAAACCGAGTTCGCCGGAGATCGCGCGCCACGGCGTGCGATCCTCGCCGGTCATCCACGCATTGGCAACGACGATCTCGGCGCTCCGCCACGCTCTGCCGCCGGGGCCACGCCCTGCCGGGCGCTCGGCGTCGATGTGGATCTTGGGAATCTTCCCCTCCTCCATCGCTTCGTGGTAACGCTGGCCGAGCCCAAAGGTCGCCTCGACCTGGAGCTCTCCCGACGCATCGGAGCGGAGAAACATCCCGGCGAGCAATCCTTCGATCGTCGCCATCGCCTCGAAGGCGCCGCGCAGCAGATCGGCGAGGTTTGCCGCCGCCGTAATGCCGCGGTCGATCTGCGTGATCGTCGCGGTCAGGCTTCTGCCGACCGTTCCGTAGCTCTCGGCTTGCTCGCGGATATCGATGAGGATGCGCTGGTGCAGCGTGCGTTCGACGATCGCGGCGCGCTCGATCGGCAGATCGGTGAGGCGTTCGGCGATCCGCTCTTCCACGACCGAATAGGCGTGTGCGAGCCACTGCGGGCCCAACCCGACGAGCGCGTGAACCGAGCCGACCCGGCGCGCCTGCTCGGCATGGCGCTGAAAGTCGAGACCGGGCTCGAGCAAGATCGCGAAATACTCGGCGAGCCTCCCATGGAGGCGGGCGAATTCTTCCTCGCTGAGGCGGTCGAGAATATCGGCGACCGCATCGCAGCGACGAACCCGCGCCAACGTGATGGCGGCGATCTCCGCGAGGGCTCGTTCGTCGAGCGCGGCAAGATCGGCGAGCGCCGAGGCCGCAATGGGGCCGTATGCAACCGAGGAGCCACCGTCCGGTAAAATCACCACGATCTCCTTGCGTGCGTGCTTCACCCCCAGGTATGCATGCTAACACACGATGCGCCGGTTTCCCTTCGGGCGGGGGTGTTCGGGCGAATGCGGAAGAAGCGGACGGCCGAGACGGAGAGATGGCAGAGCGGTTGAATGCGGCGGTCTTGAAAACCGCTGAACCCTCACGGGTTCCGTGGGTTCGAATCCCACTCTCTCCTCCAGCCGCCCGGCGCTCCTCCAATGGGGGAAGGAACTGAGGACCAGCGAAAGCGCCCTCCTGTTAGGAACACCTACAAGCGGAGGCGCGACGACCTGTCGGATTTCAGTATCGCAAGCAATCTCGCTGCGAATAACGCGAATTTCGAGCTCGATCTCCAGCAGAGTACGTTGGAGAGGGCGGCCCGCGACCTTTCTTCGGGATTGCGCATCAACAATGCCGCCGACGACCCCTCCGGCCTCGCGATTGCAACCGACCTCCAGACGCGCGTCGACGCCTTCAACCAGGCGGCGACAAACATCCATCTTGCGGCGCAGGCGGCGACGATCGCCGACGGCGCGCTCTCGACGACGACGGAGATACTCTTGCGCATTCGCTCGCTCGCGGTCGAAGCGGCGAGTGCAATCGAAAGTTCGAGCGACCGTTCCAACCTGCAGGCCGAGATCGGCCAGTTGCTGTTGGAGGTCAATCGTATCTCGCAGAACACCACCTTCAACGGCGTCGGGTTGCTCGACGGTAGCCATTCGGGCTTCGTTCCGGCGCAGAGCGCAACGCTCAACGTGACGGCGAACTCGGTGTTGGCGACCGCCGGACCGGCGGGAACGCCGACGAGCGCGAGTGCATTTTTGCTCGCTTGCGCGGTCGTCAATAATCTTCCACCGTATCCGACCTTCACGGTGACGCTCGAGCAGAATGCGCTCGCATCGAGCTCGCCACAGACGGTGAAGGTAACGAGCGCGCCCTCTATTGTTCCGGGAATGGTTTTTACCGACGGGAGCGCGATCGTGCACGTTCTCAGTACCGATCCGGCAGCGGGGACGATGACGGCGACCTTCTCGCAAGCGCTCGCCTCGAATTCGGTCATTAATGCTTTTATTAACGACACAACGGCGACGGCGGTTAGTGCCGGCGTACAGATCATGACGCTTTCGGGCACCGCGCAGCCGCTCTACGCCGGTGAAGTCTTACAGATCGATGCGACGAATTTCACCAACAACGATGTCGTTGTGGTGCAGAAGGTGCTCGGCCCCAATACGTTCGTGGCGGATTTTTCGAAAGCGCACCCAGCCGGCGTGCCGGTCTTCAACATCAATTACGAAGGGGTGGCACCGATCGGTGCGGGAAACATCACCTTCAACTTTGGTGCCATTCCGGCCGATGCACCGCTCGATGGCACGCCTGCATACATCGAGGAATCGGCGTCGAGTTTTGGGGCAGCGTCGGGGCAGACGGCGATCGTCAACGAAGGGACGGTGATCGCATCGACGCCGACAACCGAGACGGTCGCCTTCACCACCGCGACCCAAAATCTCTTCGGCGGAAATTTCACTCTGATGAGCGCGCTTGGAAACGGGAACGTTCCGTTGAGCAATCCGCTCGATGGAACGATCAAGTTGCAGGTCGTCAATACCGGGGTTTCGATCGCGGTGCAAGAGACGTACTACGATACCGCTTCGCAGATCTCGACGACCTCGCCGTTTTTGATCGCGCCGAACGAAAGCACGATGCTATTCGACGGCGTCATCACCACGACGGGAAACTTTACCACCGCCGATGTCGGCCTTACCTCGTATATCAAGGTGCATCAAGCGACGGCGGCGATTTCAGCGGCGAATAACCCCGCGCTCAACGTGCTCTCGGGCTCGCAGGAGGGGCAAACCGTCGCCATGGGGATTCCGGCAGTGAACACGCAGACGCTGCGAATCTCGACGGCGACCGTCATCGGGGCGAACGGCTCCGACCCAACGCTCGCGGCGCAGGACACGATCGGGCAGATCGATTTTGCGTTGCAGAATCTCCTCAACGACCGTGCCGAGATCGGTGCGGCGATCGTGCGATTACACGAGGATGGCACGAACGACGCTCGTGCGGCGATGGAGTTTCAAGCCTCCGAATCGAGTATTCGCGACGTCAATGTCGGTGCCGCTTCGACTGCGTTCACGCGGGCGCAGGTGGAGACGCAAGTCGGAACCTCGGTGCTCGCGAAGGCCGACGCGCTCACCGAGGTCATGCTCGAACTCTTCCGCTAGGGCGAGCTCCAATGCGTCGAGTGATTGGGATTGTAGGTCGTGAGGCCGCTGGAACCATCGGTATAGATTCCGAGGTAGGCACGCTCGACCGCCGAGCCGTCGAAGAGTTTCATGTAGGCGCCGTCATTCACGGTTAACGCATACCCTTCTCCGCCGAGATGATTGTTGAGATTGAGCAGCGCGTGACCATTCTTCGAAAGGCCGAAATATAATCGCTCGATCCCCGTACCGGTGAGCAAGCGGAAGAATGGCATATCGCTCCCGTCGAGATACGCGCGTGAGTTTCCGGCCGCATTGTAGAGCGCGAGCGTGGCGTTGTTTTCCGACGAGATTCCCAACGTCTCGCGGATCGTTTCGTCGTTCCCCGTGTACAGCGATAAACGTGGCGCCGTGCCGCCGAGCAACTCCGTGGCGATATGCCCCGAACCGTTCGAAAGATTGAGCATCGGATTGTGCTCCGATGACACGCCTAAATAGACCCTCCACTTG
>JAJYFM010000084.1 GCA_021790895.1 bacterium | reverse complement strand
GCATCGTTGCAGAGCACGTGCATCGGTTCGTCGGCGATCTCCTCGGTGCGCGCGGCGAGCATTCCCGCTGCCGCCCACGATGCGGCTTTCGCCGGCTCGAAGCGATCGAAGACGGCGACGCGCGCACCGCGACGCCGGAGTTCAAAGGCGAGGCTCAGCCCGATGAGGCCGGCACCGATAATTACGATCTCGCCGCGTTCGTCAAAAGCACTCATCGACTACATTCCCGTATAGACTGGGCCTTCGCCGCCCTGCGGCGGGACCCACGTGATAATTTGGTAGGGGTCGGCGATATCGCAGGTCTTGCAGTGCACGCAGTTCGTGAAGTTGATCTGCAGGCGCCCTTCGACTTTTCCGTCCTGTTTTTCAAAGAGCGGCTCGTAGACCGCAGCGGGACAGAAATACCCGCACGGATTGCCGTACTCGACCGTGCAGCGATCGCGACAGATATTCGTGTCGGCGACATGGAGATGGCAGGGCTGGTCTTCATCGTGCATCGTGCCCGAATTGAAGACGTCGGTGAGTTTATCGAAGGTGAGTTTGTTATCGAGCTCGGCACGCGGCGACGGAGCGGGTTGATAGCCGCGCTTCTCCATCCGTTCGTGCCCTGCGACCGCGCCGAGTTTCTCGATGAAGCCGAATGCGCGCCCGCCGGTAAACGTCGAGAGACCGGCGTTGAACATGCCGGCCCACATGCCGTGTTCGAAGCCTTGATGGAAATTGCGCGAGGAGCGCATTTCGTCGTAGGCCCACGACGATTCGAAGCGTTCGACGAAGCCGCGTAATTGCTGCGCATCGTAGCGATCGGCTTGCACCGCGGCAAAGATCGTTTCGGCGGCGAGCATCCCCGACTTGATCGCAAGATGGATCCCTTTGAGACGCATGCCGTTGAGGAAGCCGCCGGAATCACCGACGAGCAACAAACCATCGGCGTACGGGCGCGGCATCGCGAAGAAACCGCCTTCAGGAATCGCTTTTGCGCCGTAGCGAATGAGTTTCCCGTCGGCGAGCAATGCGGCGACCGCCGGATGCTGCTTCAGGCGCTGCAATTCGTTGTGCGGATCGCTCGTCGGGTTCTTCGTATCGAGCCCGGTGACGTGCCCGATATCGAGGACGTCGTCGGCCATACCGTAGATGAATCCACCGCCGAAGGTATCGGGAGCGAGCGGATAGCCGAGCGTGTGAATCACCGATCCGGCGGCGAAGCGCCCGGCGGGGAGCTTCCAGAGCTCCTTCACACCGGCGGCGTAGACTTGCGGCTCTTTCCCGGCGTCGAGATGGAGCTTTGCAATCGCTTGTTTGGCGAGCGTTCCGCGCGGGCCCTCACCGAGCACGACGACCTTGGCATAGATGTCGGCGCCGGGCTCGTAGTTCGCTTTGTGGCTGCCGTCGTGTGCGACGCCTTTATCGCCGGTGCGAACGCCGACGACGCGATCCCCCTCCCAAAGCAACTGCTGCCCGGGAAATTCGGCGAAGACCTGCGCGCCCGCCGCTTCGGCCTGCTCGCCGAGCCACTTCGCCATCTTCTGCAAGCTCGCAACGTACTTGCCGTGATTGTTGAGCGGCGGCGGCGTAAAGGGCGCCTTGATCTTTCCGCTCGCGGTGAGGAACCATAGTTCGTCGCTCGTCACCGGAGATTCCACCGGAGCGCCGCGCTGCAACCAATCGGGAAGCAATTCGGCGATCCCCTTGGGATCCATCACGGCGCCGGAGATACCGTGGCTGCCGATATCGCCACCCTTTTCAATCACGAGAATTTCGAGCGCTTGCTTTTGCTCGGCAGCGAGCTGCCCGAGCCGGATCGCGCCGGCGAGAGAGGCGGGCCCTGCGCCCACGAAGAGGACGTCGACATCGAGACGATCGCGTTCTTGTGCCATGAGCGGATGCTTCGGCACCGGGCGCTCCGTACTCTTGCGCCGAAGACTGAGAACATGAAGATACAGATCGGCGTCATGGGCTCCGCCGGCGGTATTTTAACCGCCGAACAACTCGACCGCGCGCGCCGGCTCGGGCGGCGCATCGCGCAGCGCGGCTGCACCATCGTCACCGGCGCCTGCCCGGGGCTGCCGCACGCGGCGACGCTCGGCGCGAACGAAGAGGGAGGAGCGAGTCTCGGCGTCTCGCCCGCGCTCTCGCGTGAAGAGCACGTCAACGTCTATGGTTCGCCGCTGCAACCCTATACGACGATCGTTTTTACCGGCTCGGGGTTAATGGGGCGCGAGACGCACAACATTCACAGCTCCGATTTCGTACTCTTCGTCGGCGGGCGCAGCGGAACGCTCGGCGAGTTTTGCATCGCCTACGACGAAGGCAAACTCATCGGCATTCTCACCGACTCCGGCGGCATCTCCAGCGACCTCCCGAAGATCGCCGCGCTCGTAAAAAAAGAGACCGGTTCGACGATTCTCACCAACGACGATCCGGAGAAACTCGTCGACGCCTGCCTCGATTATTATCGCAAAGAATCGTTGCCGAGTTCGGTCGCGTTCAATCGCACCGGGACGTTTTTACCGCCGCATCATGTCTTGGAGGAATCGCGTGGCTGAGATCACTTTCGTCGGCGCCGCGGGAACGGTGACCGGCAGCAAACACCTCGTCACGGTCGGCGGGAAGCGCTTTTTCGTCGACTGCGGGCTCTTTCAGGGAACCGCCGACGTGCGCGCGCTCAACGATGCGAAACTGCCGGTCGATGCTGAAGAGATCGACGCGGTTGTGATCACGCACGGTCACCTCGATCACACCGGCTATCTGCCGAAACTCGTCAAAGACGGCTTCGACGGGCAGATCTATTGCACGCCGGCAACTGCGGCGATCGCGGAGATCGTGCTCGAAGATGCGGCGCATCTCCAACAAGAGCTCGCCGAACGCGGGCACGGACACGAACGCCCGCACGCACCGCCACCCTTCTACGACGATCGTGACGTCGCGCGCACGCTGCGAAAAATCGAAACGGTGGAGTACGAGCGCGCGTTCTCCGTTGCTGGAATCTGTAGCGCACGCTACAGCAACGCCGGGCACATTTTAGGCTCGGCGTTCGTGCATCTCACGATCGAGGGAAAGCAAGTCGTCTTCTCCGGCGATCTCGGGCGTTACAATCGTCCGTTGCTCGCCGACCCGTCGCCGATCGGCGAGGCGGATATCATCTGCTGTGAATCGACCTACGGCGATCGCGATCACCCCGCGGAGAGCATCAGCGCGCTCGGCGATGCGTTGCGTGCGGGAATCGCGCGCGGCGGCGCGATCGTTATTCCGGCATTCGCCGTCGAACGCACGCAAGATATTCTCTACGCGATCGCGCAGTTGCAGCACCAAGATCCCGCAATCGCCAACCTCGCGATCCATCTCGATAGCCCGATGGCCGAAAAAGTCGATGCGATCTTCGAACGCTTCGGCGGCGAACATCGCGCGGTCGCCGGCGACAGCCCGAGCACCCCGTTCGGCATTCACCACTTCACCGAACATCGCACCACCGAGGAATCGAAAGCGCTCAATGCGATGCCGGGGAATTACGTCGTGATCTCGGCGAGCGGCATGGCCAGCGGCGGGCGGATTCTGCATCACCTGCATAACCATCTCGCCGATCCGCGCGCGACGATCGTTCTCTGCGGCTATCAAAGTGTCGGAACGCTCGGGAATTTGCTGGAGCACGGGGCGAAGACCGTGCGCATCTATGGTGATGCGCTCCCGGTGCGCGCGACGATCGTCGCGCTCAAGGGGTTTAGCGCGCATGCCGACCGCACCGGGTTGATGCGTTGGCTACACACCTGCACCGGCAGTCCGCAGTTTTACGCCGTGCACGGCGAAGCGGCATCGGCGGCCGCGCTCGCCGCCGAGGTGCGCCAAGAGCTCAAGTGGAGCGCGCAGGTCGCCACGCGCGGCACGACGGTCACGCTGTAACGCCGCTGTCACCCCGAGTAGCTGCCGAAGGCAGCGTATCGAGGGGACCCCGAGTAGGGCGCGTTAGCGCCCGTATCGAGGGGCCAATGTCACCCCGAGTAGCTGCCGAAGGCAGCGTATCGAGGGGCCAATGTCACCCCGAGTAGGGCGCGTTAGCGCCCGTATCGAGGGGCAATGTCACCCCGAGTAGCTGCCGAAGGCAGCGTATCGAGGGGACCCCGAGTAGGGCGCGTTAGCGCCCGTATCGAGGCGGCGTAGCGAGGCGCCGCTAGATCCGCGAAGCGCCGAGCTTTGCCAGCGTCACCAACTGCGGGTAGGAAACGCGCGGATTCGCAACGCGATTTTTGAATTCGAGCGAGACGAAGTAAATGATGCTGCCCTTCAGCACGTAGATCGCGCTGCCGCCGATATAAAACGCGGAATCCCCGATTCCCGAGAGATCGACGTGCGGAAACCAGAGCGAGCGCTCGTGCAGAAACTTCGCACGTGCGTTGGGATAGGCATCGATCGTTACGTCGACCGAACCGGTCGAAGCGTGGTAGCGACAGAGATTCTTCGGCCCCGTAATTGGCCCGCCGAGGCTCGCATTGGTACGGTTGGAACCGACGGCGAAGCCGTTCGATGCCGGGGCACCGAGCGCCGCAGAGACCTCGCCGTGCGTCAGCACGGCACAGGGGTGACCCAACAGCGAAGGCGTCGCCGAGGAGGCGCCCGGTGCCGAGACGAGGACGAGCGGAGCGATGAGGAGGAGCGAAACGATGGTTCTACGGGCGTGAAATGGCTTCATCATGGGCCCTTTCCGATCGCGAGGATCGACGCTAGTGTTGGGTCGCCCAGCGCTCGCTTCCTGTTCTCGGCCCTCGAGGCCGCCGATTGCCGCTGTCACACCGAGCAGGGCAAAGCCTTGTCACACCGAGTAGGGCAAAGCCTTGTCACGCCGAGTAGGGCGCGTCAGCGCCCGTATCGAGGCGGCGCCCTGCGGCCGTGCGTTACGTGTGGGCGTTCGCGGTGTCGAGATGGCGCGGCATCGAGGTAATCAAGACCGCCTCGCGAGGTTCGAACCACACGTAATAGATGCAGGCGTGGCGCCCGTCGAAATCGATTCCCCGCTGGCGAATGTGCCACTGTTCGTCGCCGCGGAGCGCGCAGCCGTCGAAGGTGCAGTCGTACTGTTCGGCCGGAACGCGCCCCAACCCGATCGGCGTGATCGCTCTGCGGACGACGAAGCCTTGCGTCATGTCCAGCCAACGCTGGCGCGCGCCGGGAGCGC
>JAJYFM010000083.1 GCA_021790895.1 bacterium | reverse complement strand
AACGCCGCGAAGCCGAGCAACATCGCGATCACCGCAAAGAGGGCGAGCCAATTCAGACCACTGCGTACCAGTGCAAACACAAGCAAGAGTTCGGAGATAAAGAGCCCGCCCGGCGGCAACCCGCCCAATCCGACCGCCGCCAGTAAAAGCGCCCGCCCGCCCGAACCGCGGCGCAACCCGCGGAGGTGCCCCATCGAGGTCGTCCCCTGTTCGTGCTGCACGACCCCGACGCCGAGGAATGCGAGCGATTTCACCAACGCGTGATTGAGCAGGTGGTAGAGAGCGATGAAGTATCCCAGCGGCGTTGCAAGGCTTAAAGCAATCGCGACGATTCCGGCATGCTCGATCGTGGAATAGGAGAGCAGTCGCTTGATATCGCGTTGCGCGAGCATTAAAGCTGCGCCGAGGAACAGCGAGAGCGCACCCGCTCCCCGTAACACCTCGTCGAAAAGCGTCGCTGCGCTCGTGTATGATGCCACGCCTTCGACGCGCACGAGCGCATAAAATGCGCACGACACGAGCAAGCCCGAAAGCATTGCGCTCACCGGCGCGGGCGCTTTTGCGTGTGCGTCGGGAAGCCACGCATGCATCGGCACCAAGCCCGCCTTCGTCGCAAAACCGACGAGCATCAGCAACAGCCCGGTACGCGCGAGTGGGGAGCGAAGCTGAGCGCCGTGGAGTGCAAGCGCGCTCCAAGAAAAGCGGTCGCCGGCAACGATGCCGATATCGCCGGCAGCGCGGGCGAGCATAAATGCGCCGATCAGCGCAATCGCGATGCCGAAACTGCAAAGCATGAGATACTTCCAGGCGGCCTCTAACGCCGTGCGTCCACCGAGATGGGCGACGAGAAAGGTGGTGGCAAGCGTCGTTGCAGTGATCCCGGCCCAGAGCCCAACGAACGTCGTCGCGGTCACCGCCAGAAGCATCGCGCTCCAAAATGCACTAACAAGCAGAAAAAACGCCGATGGGCGCGACCACGGCGCCTGATGCCCCTTCGCGGGTTCGGGGAAGAGCCCGCTGGAGAAAAAGACGACGAGCGCCATCACCACCGAGACCAAAGACGCGAAGATCCCCGAGAGCGTGTCGACATGCGGCAGCAGAGCGATCGTTGCCAGCACCGCTCCGATTGCGAACAGACTCCGCATCGCGATGCGCCAAGCGCGTCGGCGCGGAATCGCTGCGATCGCAAACGAGAGCAGCGGAAATAAGATGACGAACGGGATCATCCGCGCAGCTCCCGCATGGCGCGCACGTCGAGTTCCGGATTCTCGCGCGCGATCTCGCGAGCAATGGCTAGGCCGACGAGCGTCGCGAGTAACGCATCGAAGGTATCGGCAAGCTCGGCGCTCATTGGAACGTGCGGAACGAAGACGACGGCGGCGAGCGAGACCGTACTCCCTAATGCCAGCAGGCCGATGGCATTGGCGATTAAACTTCGATGCGCAATAACAACGGCAATACTCGTCGTCAAAGCAAAGAAGACCAACCCGACGTTATGAACGTCGGCGAATGCCGGCAAGCGTGCCGCAAGGTGGGCGAGTCCCAGCGCCGTCAGCACGACGGCGATTCTCCCTCCCAGAGAAAACGACGGCCGAAGATCGTTTCGCAACCCACGGTGTTTTTCCAGCCAGAGAATCGAGGCCGGGCCGGCAACGAGTTTGACGAGCGCAAGCACCACAAAGATCGCGAAGTCTTTCATATTGCCGATGCCGGGATACGAAAAAGAGAGCGCTATTCCGGTGAAGAGTACGTATCCGAAGAGTGCCGTCCGAATGCGCGCATCGACGACCAACGCCGCAAGCGCAAAGAGAAATAGGAGCGTCATCGCAGCCCTCCAAGCGTATCGATTCCCAATGCCGCAACCGCGAGCAAGGTCGCTGCGGTCGCAAGCTGCGGGACGTCGAAGACGCGCATTTTCGCTTGAAATGCTTCGACCATCGGCAGCGCCGCAACGACGACGATCGAAGAAAGCACCGGCGAGATGCCTCCGGCCGCTAGCGTGTAGGCGACCAAAACGAGCATCGCAGCCTGTCGAAGCTGCGCGCAGTATTGCCAGGTGGCGAAGACCGGCCCCGCGTACTCCAACAGCATCCCTTCGTGAATCATCGTCAGTTCGTAATGCGTTTCCTGATTGTCGACCGGAACGCGCGCACTCTCGAAAAGAAGGACGATGAAGAGCGACGCGCCGGCGAGCAGTGCCGAAACGGGCACCGTTCGCGCGGCGAGTAGTGCCAAGAGAAACGGCGCTTCGATAATCGCAGCGAAGGCTATCTCTCGGCCGACCGCCATCGCCGAGAACGACGAACCGGTATCGAGCGCGGCGAAAACCGTCGCCGCGCGGCCGAGAGCAAAAAAGAACACCAACGCCACGATATCGAACGGCGCATACGCTCGCCCGAGAACGAACATATTCGGCAGCAAGAGCAGAATCGCAATCGCGCTTCCCAGTGCGAATCCGGCTGCAGCAAAGCCGATCGCGGAATCGCTCCGGCCGGCTCGCGCATGCTTGCGCATGAATTTCGCTAAATCGCGGTACGGTTGAAGCAAGGGCGGCCCGGGCCGACCGCTCAAGCGCGCGCGCAACAGTGCGAGCACCCCTTGGAGCAGCGGCGCGCAAAGAAGAATGACCAGCATCTGCACGGTCGTCATCGTCCGAGCACCAGCGCAAGAGCAACCGCCGCCGCGGCATACGCAATATACGCGCGCATTCGCCCCGATTGAACGATGCGTAGGCGGCGCACGAAGCGTTGGGCGAGCGCTGCGACAAAACGCGCGGCCTCGTTCGTAAGGTCTCGCGTGCTCACCGCGTAGCGCACGTGCGTCGGAAAATCGCTGCTCTCGGCGGGAAAGAGTGCGCGTTGCCGTTCGGGGAAAAGCGCGAAAGCAAAAATACGTCGCAAGGGTTTGGTCAACGCGGTCGCGCTATAGCTCGCGCGCGCCGGCAGTGAAGAGCCGCATGCCCAGACGCCGTCTTGCTTGCGTTGCAAGCGAAGCGCATACCACCAATAGAGGAGCGCCAGCGCCACCGGTATCGCCGCGAACGTGGCGAGATGTGCGGCATTCGTCAACGTTCCGTCGAAGCGCACCGCCGGCGCACCAATCGTTCCGGCAGCGATCGCGAGCATTGCGTGCAGCACGGGAAGCGGAAATATTCCCAGAGCAAGTACGAGCAACGCTAAAAGCGCCAATGCCGCGACCGAAGCATCGAAGCGCTCGGGGCGCTCGTGCGAACTCGTCGGCTCCCCGGCGAAAGCGAGGCCGAAGAGTTTGAGAAACGCGGCAGCGGCGAGCCCTCCGCCGAGCAAGAGTGCGAAGAGGCCGAGTACGCCGATCGCGACGAGCGCGCCGTTGCCCGAGAGTGTCGCGCCGATGAAGCCGTGCAGCACCAGCCACTCTGAGACGAAGGCATTGCTCGGGGGCAGCGATGCGGCGGCAACGCAGCCCACCAGAATCCATGGCGCACTCCGTTTGAGCGCAACGCTTCCCAATCCGCGCAACCGATCGAGGTCGGTGACGTGATGCATGCGTTCGACGACGGTGCCCGATGCGAGAAAGAGCAGCGTTTTGAGTGCGGTGTGATTGAGCGCGTGAAAGAGCATCGCCAACAACGCCAGCGTTGCGAGCGCCGGGAATCCGAGCACGGAGGCGCAGACGGCGAGCCCGAGGGCCGAGACCATGACGCCGATATGTTCGATCGAGCTATAGGCGAGCAAGCGTTTGAGCTCGCTTTCGGCGGCGGCTGCGAGACCGCCGACGAGCGCGCCCGCGAGCCCGGAGAGGAAGAGCAGCGTTCCCGCGATGACGCCGACCGGTGCGACGAGCGTGAAGCAACTCAGCACCAGCGCATAAAGAGCGATTTCGAGCATGACCCCCGAGAGCAGGGCCGATGCATTTGCCGGCGCAGCCGGGTGCGCGCGCGGGAGCCAGAACTGCAATGGAACGAGCCCCGCTTTCGAACCGAAGCCGAGCAAGACGGCAACGGTCGCCGCAACCCGCGCAGCCGGCGCGAGCGACGTTGCGGCGGCGGCAATCGCTGAAAACGAACCGCTTCCGGCATGAACGGCGAGAATCGCAAACCCGATTGCGAGTGCCAATGCACCGAGCTGACTAACGAAGGCATATGCAAAAGCAGCCCGACGAACGCTCTTCCGTTCGTGCTCGCTCGCCACGATGAGTATGGAGATCAGCGACATACTCTCCCAGCAGAGCAAGAACGCGAAGGCGGATTGCGCGAGCAGCACGCCGACCATCGCCGCGCAAAAGAATGCGAGGGCGATGCCGGAATCGGCTCGCCCCCGCTTGAGGTTCCAGATAGCAACGGCGATCGCGCCGATTGCAAGAAAACAGAGAAATGGGCGCGCGAGCGGTGTTACGACGAATTCAAGCGAGAGATAGCGCGCGAATACCGAGGAAGTGACGATCGACGTCGTGGGCGGCAGCACGGCGAATGCGGCCGCGGCTACGCCCACCGCGGCGAGGAAGAGCGAGGCGAGTGTCCGTCGTACGCGCACTAGCTCTGAGCTTCGAAATTCGCGCGCTGTTCGCGAAGGAGCCGGTCGCTAAAATCACGCGCGGCATCGAGGAGGTCCCAGAGGCGCCGATCGGCGACGCTGTAGCGCACGAAGAGTCCCTCGCGACGAGCGACGACGATCCCCTTCCCGCGGAGCGCCGCAAGGTGCTGCGAGACCGCCGACTGGCCGAGTTCGAGCACCTGCTGCAACTCGGCGACGGTCTTTTCGCCCTCGCGGAGGGCGTCCAGGAGGCGGATTCGCGCGGGATGCGCGAGCGTCTTAAAGAGATCCGCCTTAAAGTTTCGTAGCACATCTGGATATTAGCATATTCAGATTTTCTAATGCAAGGCTAGGCGGTCAGCGACTCCAACGTCCCGGCGAGATGGGCGTCGACCTCTCCGGCGAGCGCGGTGAGCGCGGTATTCCCGGTCACGCCCAGCATCGCCCCGGCATCGATCGTCTTGACGTAGGTCTTCCCTGCCTTCTGCATGACCACCACGTTACAGGGGAGCAGCAGCCCGAGATCCGGCTCCCGCTGAAGCGCCTGGTGTGCGAACGTCGGGTTACAGGCGCCAAGGATGACGTAGGGCTCTATTTCGGCGCCGATCTTCTTCTTGAGCGTTGCGGCGACGTCGATCTCCGTTAAAACGCCGAAACCGCGCTCCGCGAGCGCGGCTTTCGTGCGATCGATGACTTCCTCGAATTTACCTTCGACGACGGTTTCGTGTCCGTATTTCACGAGCGTGTAGCCTCACTTTATTTGCAACCCCAGCGGTTTAATAA
>JAJYFM010000082.1 GCA_021790895.1 bacterium | reverse complement strand
TGACAGCAACGCCGAAAGACTTTACTCGTAGGGAAAGGGGGAAAATGGTCGGGGCGACTGGATTCGAACCAGCGACCTCTTCGTCCCGAACGAAGCGCTCTACCAAGCTGAGCCACGCCCCGAAGGCTCCCCCCGTTTCTCAACGGTAAAGTCTCGCTCCTGCTCACAGGGGAACGCAGCGTCACAGAGAAGCCGCGAGCGCGCATGAGGTATCTCATAGTCGGCTGCGGACGCGTCGGTTCCGCCCTCGCCGAAAAGCTCGATGAAGACGGACACGAAGTCATCGTCATCGACGAAAACCCAACGGCATTCAAACGGCTTCGCAAGGAGTTCGGTGGTCACGTTGTCGTCGGCACCGGGATCGATTCCGAAGTGCTGCGTCGCGCCGGCGCGGAGAAAGCCGACGCCTTCGTTGCCGTCACCAACGGCGACAACCGCAACATCATGGCCGCGCTGATCGCGCGCACCGAATTCCGTATTCAAAAAATCGTCGCGCGCATTTACGATCCGCAGCGCGGACAACTCTATCGCGATCTCGGTGTCGAGACGGTCTGCCCGACCACCGTCAACGCGCAGCTCATTCGCGATCGGCTCGTCGAATCGTCGGCGACGAGCACTCCCGAGATCGAATTCGGCGTGCTCACGACGCTCGTCGCCCATGTCGGTGCAACGCAGACCGACAAACGTGTCGGTGAATTTGAAGAGTTCGAGCGCATTCGCATCGCCGCGATCATTCGTAAGGGTCGGCTCCTCGTCGTATCGACCGACACGATCCTCGAAAAAGGCGACGAGGTTCACGCCGTCGTCACCTCAGATGCATTCGGAGCGTTCGTGCAATCATTCCCCGATGCACGCAAAGCCAAAGCGGTGAGGTCGTAAGGTGTTCATTCTCATTGTCGGCGGAGGCAAAGTCGGCTCGTATCTCACGCGCGCGTTGATCGACCGCAAGAGCGAGGTCGTCGTCGTCGAGAAAGACGAACGAAAAGCGAAGAATCTCGAACGATTGATCGGGCAGCAAGTCACCGTCGTCGGCGACGGATGCGACCCCAAAGTGCTGCGCGCCGCGGGAGTCGAGCGCGCGGATATCGTTGTTGCCGATACCGGTGACGACGAAGATAACCTCGTCGTGGTGCTGCTGAGCAAACGCATTTCAAAAGCACGCTGTATCGCGCGCGTCAACAACCCGCGCAATCGGCGCATCTTCGAATCGCTCGACACCGGCGAACCCGTCACCGTCATCTCCTCGACCGAGATTATTCTCGACGTTCTGAACGAGCACGTGAGCGCCGCCGGATACGGCGCCGTTCTCGAAACGATGCATCTCTTCGGCAAAGGGAATCTCCATCTCACGAAGATCTCCGTCGCGGCGGCTTCGTCGGTCGCCGGGAAAGAAGTCGGAGAGGTAGCGCTCCCCGCCGATACCGTCCTCGTGGCGATCGAACGCGAGGGCGAAGAGATCGTCGTCCCGAGCGGGCACACGCGCCTGCAGGCCGGCGACCGCGTCATCGCCGTCGTAAAGAACGGCGCGCGCGAGCGCCTCGCGCAGCTCTTAGGCTCCGGCCTGTAAGACGCCCCGCGCGCTGCGCGGCAGTGCAACGAGCCCAACGAGCATCGTCACGAGCACGGCGACGAAAACGATCGCCCGCGCGCTTTGCGCACCCGGTATATTGGGTGCGATCGTAAAGACCAGCGCGAGCGAGAGTGCGCCGCGCACGCCCGCCGTTGCAATAAATCGCCGCTGAGCCGCACCGAGATCGGGGAGCAATCGCAGCAGCCCGAAAGCGGTGAGCAGGCGAGCGACGACGAGCGCAAGGACGACCGCGCCCGCACCGATGAGCGCGCTGCGCGTGTCGACGATATTAAAGCTCGCGCCCATCCACGCGAAGAGCACGAAATTCAGGGCGACCGCAGCCCAACGCCAAAGCGCTTCGGCTGCATCAAGCGTCGCTTCGTCAATCGAGCGTTCGATGCGCGTGCGCATGAATATCCCGAAGGTCACGACGGCGATAATGCCCGATCCGCCGAACCTCTCGGCTCCGACGACGACGGCGTAGACGCCGAGGACGCTGAGCAACCAGAGCCCGAAGGCGTGGCGAACGCGCATCGCGCAGGCAATTCTCCCGAGCAGATCGCCGACCGTCGCACCGATCGCACCAGCGACGAGTGCCAGAACGAAATTACTCGCCCGCACCAATGCGACCGCACATGCATCGTTGAAGAGTGATTCCGCCTCGACGATCGTCACGAGCTTCGCCGGCGCACCGACCGAGCGAGCAAAAGCGATCGCGGCGACGGGATCGGTCGCGCTCAGCGCCGCGCCGACCATCCACGCCAACGGCCACGAGAACGAGAGCGCGAGCAGCGCGCCGACGACGCAGAGCGCGGCGATCGCGACGCCGGGGAAAACGAGCGTCGCAATCGGTCGCCACGCGCGCCGCACGGCGGGAAGATCGAGATTCCACGCCGCTTCGAAGAGGAGCGGAGGAACGATAAAATGCAGCGCGGCCGGAGCAAAAGCGGCGCCGACCGGTGCTGCAAAGCCAAGACCCACCGTAGCGCCGAGCAAAGCTACTCCCGGGAGCACCCAGATCGGCAGTGCGCGGGGCCTTCGTACCACGTGCGTTAATGGACGTGCGTAAAGTTGCCGACGCGAACGCCGAGTTCGGTGATGCGTTCGATCGCAGCGCGCATGCCGATCGTTGCCGCCGGACGCCCGACGAGATCGAAGTAGCGATGCGGGTCGATATTGAGCGTCCGCGTCTGCACCATGTCGACGGGACGATCGGCTAAGAAGCGTTCCATCGCGGCGACCTCTTCGACATCGTCGGTGACACCGGGGTGCGTTAAGAGATTGAGGGAGACGCGGAGCCCCGCCTTCCGGGCGATGCGGATCGATTCCAATACGTCGGCGAGTCCGTATCCCTGCGGGCGATAGTATGCCGCATAGGTCGCTTCACGAAAACTGTTGAGACTGATCCGTACGGCTTGGAGCCCGGCGTCGATACACCGTGCGAGTTCGCGCGGACGACTACCGTTCGTATTGAGATTGATCGTGCCGTTCGCGCGCGTTCCGCGGATCTTTTCAATCGCCGCGGCGATTGCGTGTGAGCGCAGCAGCGGCTCGCCTTCACAGCCCTGTCCGAAACTCACGATCCCTTCAGCGACCGCTTGCAGATGTTCGATCGCGACGCGAGCGATCTCCTCGGCTTGCAATTCGACGGCGATTCGTCGCTGCGGCGACGGCAGCCCGGCCTCGGGATCCTGCTCGGAGATGCATCCCACGCAGCGCGCGTTGCATTTCGGCGAGACCGGGAGCGCCGCTTCACCGCGTTGGAGAAAGACATTTTGCGCCGTGAAGCACCCGTACTCGCCGGCGCAAATGCGCAACTGTGCGAGCATGCGATTCTCGGGATCGCGCGCGCAGCGTCGTTCGAGCAATGCATCGAGCTCGCCCTCGGCAAAACGACGCGGCTCCCAATCCTCATCGCGATCGGTTCGCATCGCCGCGACGTAGAGTTCGTCGTCGATCGCGCAAGCGAACGTGTAACCGAAGAGCGGTAAGGTCGGCGCATTCGCTTCAGCCTCGAATGCCGGAACGAGCAATCGCGTGTAGCCTGCGGGAAGCAAGACGCCAAGCGCATGACGGCGCTTTTCGACGCCGCGTCCGCCGAGCGGCCGCCGTAACGGCAGCAGCGTCGGCACGCTTCCCGGCGGCGCCGGAATCAGTTCCTCGGGGCGCGGCGAACGAACGATCCCGCCATCGGCGAGCGCTGCGCAATGATCGTCGAAATAGTAGCGCCCGCGCGCATCGGCATAGGCGAGCGTCGGCCGCGCGCGTTTACGCGCCATCGTCGTCGAGAAAACCGTCGAAGACGCGCGCCGCCGGACCGATCAACGTCGCTTCGCCGTGCACGTCGAACTCCACCGCGAGGCTACCGCCGGGAACCTCGATGCGCAGCGGCGCCGGTAATGCGTCGCGCATCCGCGTCGCCGCGGCAACGGCGACCGCTCCGGTTCCGCAAGCCTGCGTCTCGCCGACACCGCGTTCGAAATGACGAACGCGCACGCGATCGCGCTCGATCGCCGCGAGGTGCACGTTCGCTCCGCCGACAAAGGCCGGATCTTCGGCAATCGTGGCGGCGGCAGCAGCGAGATCGTATCCGTCGACGCTCTCGACGAAAAGGACGACGTGCGGGTTCCCGACATTGACCACCGTCGCATCGGGAAATGCACGCGTGCCGTAGGAGATGCTGGTCGTGCCCATCGCCACGTGCACGCGCCAATCACCCTCGCGGCTCTCGACCGCCGTCTGTCGAATCCCCGCCAGAGTTTCAATATCCAATCGATCCGGCTCGCCTGCTTCGGCGAGGAAACGCGCAACGCAGCGAATGCCGTTGCCGCACATCTCCGCTTCGCTCCCGTCGGCGTTGATCACGCGCATGCGAGCATCGGCGAGCACCGATGTTTCGACGAACAGCACGCCATCTGCACCGACACCGGTATGTCGGTCGCACCAACGACGCGCGAACGCCGACGGATGCGCGAACGAGCGCGTACGCGCATCGAGAACGATGAAATCGTTCTGCGTGCCGTGCATCTTCGTAAAGGGAACTCTCGCCATTTACGAAGGCGTTGGCGCAACCGTCAGGGCTTCCTCCGCCGCGCGCACGAGATCGTCGGCTTCGAGCCACTCGACGTTCGGCTCGGCGCGAAACCACGCGATCTGACGGCGTGCGTAGCGACGCGTCGCCCGCGCCAATGCGACCAAGGTCTCGTCGAAGGTACTCTGCCCCCGCAGATAGGCGAGCGCCTGCGGAAAGCCGACGGCATCGGCGGCGACAGCACGCATTCCCAGCGCCTCGGCTTCTTCGAGCAGACCTCCGGCGAGCATCGCGCGCGCGCGCAGGTCGATGCGTCGATCGATCTCGGCGATCGGCAGAGCAAGCGCGAAGGTGCGAAAACGCAGCCCGTGCGCGAGCAACGTCGGTATCTCCGCCGCCGCATCGCGCGGCGGGGCAAGTGCGATCTCGAGCGCTCGCCCGATGCGATAGCGATCGTTGCGTTCGATCGCCGCCGCACGTTGCGGCTCGCGAAGCGCGAGCCAGTCGTGAAGAAACTCCGGAGGATGCAGATGCAACTCGCGCGCGATCCGCGCCCGCAGATCGTCGTCGCCGCGCTCGCCAAGTGCAACGCCGCCACGCAGAACGCGCACGTAAAATCCCGTGCCGCCGACGACGATCGGGCGCCGTCCGCGCGCGCGAATATCGAGGATCGCCGCCATCGCGTCACGCGCGTAGCGCGCCGCGGAGTATCGTTCCTCCGGGTCGAGAAACTCAACGCAGTGATGCGGCACTTCTCGTTGCGCCGCTGCATCCGGAGCGGCGGTGCCGACGCTCATGCCGCGGTAGATCTGCCGCGAATCGGCACCGACGATCTCGCCGCCGACGGCACGAGCGATGCGCATCGCCACCTCGCTCTTCCCCGACGCCGTCGCGCCGACGATCACGCAGAGATCGGTCACGCGCGTTTGAAGAGCCGTGCCACCATCTCGGGCTCTAT
>JAJYFM010000081.1 GCA_021790895.1 bacterium | reverse complement strand
TTGCGGACTACTTTCGGCGCGGCCTTCGCGGCCGCTTTCGCGCTCTTGACCGCCTTGCGGGCGACGCGTTTCGCTACTGTTTCGGCTCGCGCGAGGTCTTTCTTCATTTCAGCCTCGGCTTTTTTCGCAGCCTTCGCAGCCGCTTCGCGGTGCTTTTTCGCGTCCTTGCTCCCGTAGAAATAATATCCCGCTGCTGCCGCGCCGGCTGCGGCGAGGCCCGCCCCGACTCCGGCGGCGACCTTTCCTGCACTCGATTTTTTAGCCATACGTTTGATCAGGTTGATAACGCTATCCAGTGTATCACCAGTGTCAGCGCTCGCGGCCGCGTCTCGCGCTCCGCTTGTTGAAAAAGCCGAGTACGGACCTCAGGCGGCCACGCCCTCGCTGGATATCGGCACGCACGCCGGCCAGGTCGCGGCGGACCTCGTCGGTCTCGAGAGATGCCTGCTCGGAGATGTGATCTACGTTCCTGAGGATGCGAGCGAGCCGCCACAGCACGACGGCGCCAAGAGCGGCAAGCGCCACGACCGCGATCGCCGTTATGAAAAAGAAGATGTCCATCTTGAGGAATTCGTCCATATGCAGTCCATGGTAGCACGCCGGGGCGCGTGTCCATGGTACGCTGTGAGCATGAAGCCGCACAAAGACCTTCCGATGCTCGTGTTCCTATTCGGAATCTCCGTCCTCGCGTATCTGGTGTTCGCGCCGTTCCTGGTCATCATCTCGGTCGCAGCCGTCCTCGCAGTGCTGCTACACCCTTCGTATGAAAAGCTCTCGCGCTCGCTCGGAGGGTGGAAGTCCGGCGCAGCGCTGATTACGGTGGCGCTTACGCTCGCGCTCGTCGTCGGGCCGCTCTTTTACCTGGGCGCGCAGGTGCTCGGGCAGGCGCAAGCGGCGTATGCGGGCATACAAGGCGGCGGCGCGGGTGCGATGCTTGCCGTGCAGGCCGCGATCGACAACGCCGTCCGGAGCGTTTCTCCCGGATTCACGCTCGACCTGCACGCGCTCGTCGGGAACGCGCTTGCGGCCATCTCGAACAACCTCGGATCGCTGGCATATAAGACTGTCGCAGTCGTCTTCGAGACCTTCCTCATGCTCTTGGCACTCTTCTACTTCTTGCGCGACGGACGATCGTGGCTTGCGTCAGCCGTGCATATGAGCCCGTTCGGGAAAGATGCGACGGATGACCTGGCGCGGCGACTGCACGTGACGATCCTTTCGGTCGTACGAGGCACTTTGTTCATCGTCATCGTCCGTGCGGCGTGCATGTGGGCCGCGTTCTCGCTGTTTGGCATACCGAACGCCGTGCTTTGGGGAGTCGCGGGCGGCGTCATCGGCGCGATACCCGGGCTCGGCACCGCCTTCGCTTTCGTCTGTGCGGTCGCGTATCTATACGTTCAGGGCCAGGTGCTTCTCGCGGTCGGGCTCGCGCTGGTAGGCGTATTCGCAGTCATCTTCGTCGATAACATCCTAACGTCGTATTTCTTCAGCGCAGGCCTCGACGTGCCGCCATTGTTCATGCTTTTCGCTATCCTGGGCGGAATAGCGATCTTCGGCCCGCTCGGGTTCTTGCTCGGCCCGCTCGTGCTTTCGGCGTTTGTCTCGGCAGTGCGCGCGTGAGCCTGGCTATATCGTGTTGATCGGAGAACCGGCGGCGAACCGCGCGATGTTGTCTATCGTCGTGTCCAGTATGCGCGTTATGGCCTCTTCCGTGTTGAACGCCAGATGCGGCGTGACGACCACACGCGGATGGTCTATGAGATAGTGGTTCTCGAGCGTCACTCGGAGCGATGCCTCGTTAGGGTGCGCGCTGGCAAGCAGCGCCATCTCGTCTACGAGATCACCCTCCTCTTCGAGCACGTCGAGGCCGGCGCCGGCGAGCGTGCCGTTCCGGAGCGCTTCGACGAGCGCGTCGGTCTCGATGACAGCGCCGCGGGAGGTGTTTATGAGGTAGGCGCCCTTCTTTATCCGGCCGAAGTTCTCTTTGTTCAAGAGGTGGTGCGTGTGCGGGTTATACGGGACGTGGAGCGAGATCACGTCTGATTGCATGAGCAGCTCGTCGAGCGACACGTACGTGAAGCCGTTCTTGCGGGCCGTCTCGGGGTCCGGGCGCGTCTCGAAGCCGACGACGCGCATGCCGAAGCCGTTCGCCATGCGTATCACGTGCATGCCGATGTGGCCGCATCCGACGACGCCGAACGTCTTTCCGGCGAGATCGAATCCGCGCAGCCCGTTCGGCGAGAAGTCGCCGGCTTTTACGGACGCTTGCGCTTCCGGGATGCGGCGTGAGAGCGTGAGCAGGAGCGCGAACGCGAACTCGGCGACGGTGTTCTCGCCATAGAACGGCACCGTGGCGACCGCGACGCCGCGCGCCTTGGCTGCCGCAAGGTCGATGTGGTCGAATCCGGTCGAGCGTGTGGCGATGAGCTTCAGCGCGGGGAAGCGAGCGAGTTCCGCTTCTCCCACGTGCGAGTCTACGAACACGCAGAGCGCCTCGGCTTTGTCGTCGGTCAGCTCTGGGAACGCCGAGAGCGGCCCTTCATGGAAGGTGATGGCATGGCCGGGGAGCTTGGACGGCACATATCCCTCCTCCCAGTTCTCGCTCGCGAAATATTGTATGTTCATATGGGTATTCTACACCGCTTCTGCTCCTTTCTCTATTTCCACAAGACGTTCGTATTTTTCGCGCCGCTCCTTCTGGCCCAAGCCGCCGGCCTTGATGCCGTGGGCGCCGATGCCATATGCGAAGTCGGCGATGAAGGTGTCGTCCGTCTCGCCCGAGCGGTGCGAACAGATGGCTGCCCAGCCAGCCGCGCGTGTCATCTGCACGGCTTCGATGGCCTCCTTCACTGAGCCGATCTGATTCGGCTTGATTAGCACGGCGGTGATCGCCTTCGCCTCGCGCGCCGTCTTGATGCGCTCGGGGTTTGTGACCGTGAGGTCGTCGCCCACGATGATGACTTCGCCGGCCTCGGCGGTGAGCTTCGCGAAGTCGCCCATGGCCGTCTCGGCGAACGGGTCTTCTATCGAGTGGAAGGGGAACTTCTTAATGAGCCCAGCGTAGAGCGCGCGGAGCTCGTCGGGCGTGTAATCTTTCCCGGTGAGCGTGTACCCTCCGATATCGTTGCGAAGCGCGTTTGCGGCGGCGTCGATGGCAATCGACGTGCCCGAGTGCTCGGCCACGAGAGCTGCGAGCATCTCGAACGGCTTCTCGATGTCATCGAATTTCGGCGAATACCCGCCCTCGTCGCCCATCGGTATTTCCGTATTGAAGTTAGACTT
Organism: bacterium; assembly: GCA_021790895.1. GTDB lineage: Bacteria > Vulcanimicrobiota > Vulcanimicrobiia > Vulcanimicrobiales > Vulcanimicrobiaceae > JABEUX01. The sequence continues at coordinate 2,454 of JAJYFM010000081.1, read as the reverse complement.
CAATACGGTGCCGAGCTTCGCGAATGCGTCTTGCGCGATGGCGTATGCCTCGCTCGTCTTGCCGCCCACCACGAAGATGTATTCCTGGAAGGGAAGTCTGAAGTCCGCGTGTTCGCCGCCATTCATGAAGTTCAAATAGAGGCGCGGCGCGGCGGCGCTGAAGCCGCCGCGCTCGGCGATGGCCTTCCAGAGCGGCACGCCCGCCGCTTCGGCGAAGAGGCGTTGCGCCGCGATCGAGACGCCGAGGACCGCGTTCGCGCCCAGGCGCGATTTATTCGGCGTGCCATCGAGTGCGATGAGTGCGGTATCGATCTCGTCTGCCGAGCTCCACTCGCGGCTCGTGATAAGCGCCGCGATCTCGCCCTCGACGTTTGCGATCGCAGTCTCCATGCCGCCGTCCGCATCGCGCAGCTCCAGCGCCTCGTGGCTTCCCGTGCTCTTCCCGCTCGGCACGCTCGCGTGCACGACCATCTCTCCCGCAATAAGCGTCACCTCCACCGTCGGCTTCTCCCGCGTATCAAGCACCTGCGTCGCTGAAACTGAAGTGATTTTCATATTCCTTGATTAGTTCCGCTGTGTATCGTATGCACATGCGCTGTGGCAATGCTGTCTTGGTCAGCCAGCAAGCTTCTCTTCGACCTGGGCGATAGCCTCGATGGTTTTGACGACGGAGTCGGGGTTGAGCGACATGCTCTCGATGCCTTCCTTCACCAGGAACTCGGCGAAGTCGGGGAGATCGGAAGGGCCCTGGCCGCAGATGCCGATGTACTTGCCGCGCGCCTTGCACTTGCGTATAGCCTGAGAGACGAGTGCGCGTACGGCCTCGTCGTTCTCATTCGAGATGTGAGTGACGATGCCGGAGTCGCGGTCGAGGCCGAGGGTGAGCTGCGTGAGGTCGTTGCTGCCGATCGACATGCCGTCTACGAGGTCTAGGAATTCTTCGGCGAGGATCACGTTGCTCGGGATCTCGCACATCATGTAGACCGGAGTGGTCTTCTCGCTCTGCGTCGCGAGCGATTTGGCGACGAGTCCGTGCTCTTTCATGATGCCGAGCACCTGCTCGGCCTCGCGCGTGGTGCGGCAGAAGGGGATCATCGGGATCACGTTGTCGAGCCCCATCTCTTCGCGCACTTTCCTGATCGCCCTTACTTCGAGAGCGAAAGCTTCTTTGAACTTCGGGTCGTAATAGCGGGAGGCACCGCGCCAGCCGATCATAGGATTCTCTTCGTCTGGCTCATAGGCTTCGCCACCGAGCAGCGTCGAGTATTCGTTCGTCTTGAAGTCGCTGAATCGGACGATCACAGGCCGCGGGGCGAACGCCGCGCCGATCTTGGCGATGCCGTAAGCGAGATTGTCGACATAATATTCGACTGGGTCGCTCCATCCGGCGGTGCGCACCTCGATGGCCTTCCGCACCTTCGCCGGCTGCTTATCCAGGTTGAGTAGCGCGAGCGGATGGATGCCGATCTGCGAGTTGATGATGAACTCCTCGCGCGCGAGTCCGACGCCAGACACAGGGAGGAACGAGTCTTCGAACGCGATTTCTGGCGAGGCGATATTCACCATGATCTTCGTCTTCGTCTCCGGAAGCGAACCGAGCGAGTGCTCGTGCGTAGAAATCTTGGCGGCGCCTTCGGTTACTATGCCGTCGCTCCCGGTCGTGTCCACGGTTATCGTCATGCCGGTCTTGAGGGCTTTCGTCGCGTTGCCGGAGCCGACGATGGCCGGGAGCCCGAGCTCGCGCGAGACGATCGCGGCGTGGCTCGTACGCCCGCCCTTGTCGGTGACGATCGCGCTCGCCATCTTCATTATCGGCTCCCAGTCCGGGTCGGTCATGGTGGTAACCAGCACCTCGCCCTGCTTGAACTCGCGGATCTGCTTCGGGTTCTTTATAACGTGCGCGGTTCCGGTGGCGACCTTCGAACCCACCGAGATGCCGCGTACGAGCTCCTTCCCCTGGCCGCTCACGGAATACTCGACGAGCTTCGAGAAGTCGCGCCCGGCCTGTACGGTCTCGGGGCGCGCCTGCACGATGAAAAGCTCGCCCGAGAGGCCGTCCTTCGCCCATTCCATGTCCATCGGCGTCCACTTCTTGGCGCGCTCGCTGTAGTGCTCCTCGACGGAGCGGCCCCAGGAGGCGAGCATGACGACCTCTTCTTCGGAGAGCACGAATCGCGCGGAGTCGGTTTCCGGTACGGCGACGGTCCTGGTCTGCTGGACGCCGCGCTTGCCAGTATCGTATATCATCTTTACGGTGTTCCTCCCGAGCTTCTTCCAGATGATCGGCGACTTCGCGATGCCGATGCGCGATTTCGACACGAGGTACTCGTCAGGCGTCACGTGCCCCTGCACGATCATCTCTCCCAGGCCGTAGGTCGCGTTGACCACCACGACGTCCTTGAAGCCGCTTTCGGTATCCACGGTGAACATGACGCCCGAGGCGCCCTTGTCCGA
>JAJYFM010000002.1 GCA_021790895.1 bacterium | reverse complement strand
GTGACGATTGCGCCGGCGCGTTCGAGATCGAGCAGCGTGCCGCCCGAGGTTCCCGGCGTCGCTTGCCGCTGTCGACCGGTGCGCCAATCGAGATTGTTCACGCCGAGCGTACGCATCGTGCGCGCGAGAAGATACGCTTCTTCGTTGGTGAGTCGCCCGCCGCCGAACGCAGCGATGCGTTCGTGAGCGCCTGCGTCGAGTGCCGAACGGATCGCCTTCGCCCACAGCGCAAAAGCATCGTCCCAACCGATCTGCACGAACGCTCCATCGCGACGCAGTAACGGCTGCCTGATGCGTTCGGGGGAATCGATATAGCCGATATTATAGCGACCCCGGTCGCAGAGCCACCAATCGGAGACGGCATCGTCGCCCTCCACCGACATGGTGCGCAACACCTTGCCCTGGCGAACGTCAACGTTCATGCGGCAACCGACCGAGCATTGCGTGCAGCTCGTCTCGGTGCGCTTGAGATCCCATGGACGCGATTTAAAACGGTAGGTTTTCGAGGTCAACGCGCCGACCGGGCAGAGCTCGGTGACGTTACCGGTAAAATGGTGATGGTATGGATCACCGGTCGCCGTTGCGATCATGTTGCGATGGCCGCGATCTTTGAGCACGAGTTGGCGCTCGCCGACGATGAGATCGTCGAAGCGAACGCAGCGTTGGCAGACCACGCAGCGCTCTTCATCGAGAACGATCGTCGGGCCGAGGTCGACCGCCTTCGGTTTGCTGTTCTTCGGATCGGCAAGGTCGCTCGTACCGCGACCGTAGGCGATCGAAAAGTCTTGCAGATCGCACTCGCCGCCTTTATCGCAGATCGGACAATCGAGCGGATGATTGACGAGCAGCAGCTCCACCACCATCGCGCGCCCTTTTTCGACACTGTCGCCCTGCGTGCGCACGACCATTCCCTCTGCGACCGGCGTATTGCAGCCGATCTGCAGTTTGGGCATGCCCTCGACTTCGACGAGACAGACGCGACAGAGCCCTGCCGGACCGAGCTTCGTGTGGTAGCAGTAGACGGGAATCTCTTGCTTCACCATCTTTGCGGCTTCGACAAGGAGCGTCCCCTTACGCACTTGCAAGGGAACGCCGTCGATCGTAAGACTGACGAGATCGCTCGTCGCTGGGGCTGAACTCATGCGGAGGCGACCTCTCGGAGAACGCGCGCTTCGAATTGTTCGGGGAAGCGCTGGAGTACGGATTTCAGGAACGGTTCGATGGAATCACCGAGCGCACAGAGGTTCAACCCTGTCACCGTCGATGAAACACGGCGCATCATTGCGAGATCGCTCGGAAGCCCTCGCCCTTCAACGAATCGGTGAAGCACCGTTTCGAGCCAGTGTCCGCCTTCGCGGCACGGCGTGCACTGCCCGCACGATTCGTGCGCGAAGAAACGCACCAGATTGAAGGCACATTTCACGAAGTCGGTCGTGTCGTCGAAGACCACGAACGCCCCCGAACCAAGCATCGATCCGGCTTTCGACATGTTTTCGTAGTCGTACGGTAGATCGAGATGCTCTTCAAAAATACAGGCCGACGAACCGCCGCCCGGCTGCACCGCTCGCAGCGTTCGTCCTTCGCGAAGTCCGCCCGCGATCTCGATCAACTCGCGCACCGTCGTGCCGAGCGCAACTTCGTAGTTCCCGGGTTTGCGCACGTGTCCGGAGATCGAGATGATCTTATAGCCTTTGCTGCGCTCGGTTCCGACCGCGGCGAACCACTCGGGGCCGTTGCGAAGAATCGGAACAAGATAGGCGAGTGTTTCGACGTTGTTCACCACCGTCGGCATGCCGTAGAGCCCGGCGATGGCGGGGAACGGCGGCTTCAAACGCGGCTCGCCGCGCTTGCCTTCGAGCGAGTTGAGCAGCGCCGTTTCCTCGCCGCAAATATAGGCGCCCGCACCGCGATGAATCGTGACTTCGAGATCGTATCCGCTCCCGAAGATATTCTTCCCCACGAATCCGGCGGCGCGTGCCGCTTCGAGCGCGCGTGAAAAAATTTCGTACCCGCGTTTGAACTCACCACGGATATAGATGAACGCATGGTGCGAGCCGATGCCGTATGCGCCGAGCAAGATCCCCTCGAGCACCAGATGCGGCACATTCTCGAGCAGCATGTGGTCTTTAAACGTGCCCGGCTCGGCCTCGTCACAGTTGCAGACCAGGTAGCGCGGCTTGTCGCCTGCAGGCAAAAAGCTCCATTTCTTTCCAGTCGGGAAGCCGGCGCCGCCACGGCCGCGCAGACCCGAGCGTTCGGTGATATCGAGCACCTCGTTCGATTGGAGTTCGCGCACTGCGCGCTCCCACTGCCGATAGCCGTCGCGTTGCCGGTAGACGGCGATATCGGTGAGATCGAGCTCGCCGATGCCTTCGGTAAGAACTTTCACGACCGGCATTATTCTTCGATCGCCTCCGCTACGAGTTTTGCATCCTGAACGAGCCGTTCGTTCGAGCGAGCGCGCATCGACGGAGCGTCGTCGCGCAGGACGAAGCGGTCGAGCATAATCAGGCCGCTGCTGTCACCGAGCCCGCCGGGATTATTCGGTGAGGCGACGCCGCGCGCACCGGCGGCCTTCTCGCCGCGCGCGACCTGGAGATCCTGCTTGACGCTCCATGTCTTTTCCGGCGCGTCGCTCTGAACCATCGGGGCGACGGAGAACGTTCCCGCGCGCATCGCGGCGATCATGTCGTCGATTGCCTGCGGCGTGAGATCGTACATAAATTCGAGATTGACTTGCATGCAGGTCGCTCGGTCGCAAGAGGCGAGACATTCAACTTCTTCGTATGAGAAGAGCCCATCCTCGGTCGTTTGTAGATGCCCGATTCCTAATTTTTCTCGAAAATAGGCCATGATGTTTTCGGCGCCGTTGATCGTGCATGAAAGGCCGCGACAGACTTGCAAGACGTATTTACCGACCGGCTTGCGGAAAAACAGCGAATAGAACGAGACCGTGCTCTCGACGACCGCCGGGGTAAGGCCGAGCAGATCGGCCGTGAAACGCATCGCTTCGCGGCTGGTATAGCCCTCGTGTTCTTGGAATAAATGCACGATCGGCAACAGCGCGGAGCGCCGTTCTTCGTACCGGGCGACGATCGCCTCGCACTGCGGGCGTAGGCGCGCAGCCAATGCGGGAAAATCAAGCTCGCGTTGTGTCATCGATCGACCTCTCCGAACACCGGGTCGAGCGAGCCGATCATAACCACGAGATCGGCGATAAGATTTCCCGGTGCGATGTGTTTGAGAACCTGTAGGTTGTAAAGTGACGGCGGCCGCGTGCGGATTCGGTAGGGGCGATTGCCGCCGTCGCTGACGATGTAATAGCCGAGTTCGCCGCGCGGCGACTCGACCGAGGCATACGCATCGCCCGGCGCAACGCGGAAACCTTCGCTGATGATTTTGAAGTGGTGAATCAGCGCCTCCATGGAGAGCGCGATCGTCTCTTTCGGCGGAGCGGCGATCTTCGGATCGTCGATCATCACCGCACCGGGCGTGTCGAGCCGTTTGCGTACCTGTTTGAGAATCTTGTACGATTCTTCCATTTCGTCGAGTCGCACGAGGAAGCGTGCGTACGCATCGCCTTCGGTGCGTGTCGGAACATCGAACTCGTAGGTCTCGAATCCGCAGTACGGAAACGCGCGGCGAACATCGTAGGCGATGCCCGAGGCGCGCAACGCGGGCCCGGTGACGTTCCAACGTACGGCTTCATCGGGCGTCAACGTGCCGACATCAATCGTGCGGTCTTGGAAGATCGGGTTCGCTTGCAGCAATCCGCGAAGATCGCGCATGCGCCCGGGAAACTTCTCTAAGAGCGCATCGAAACGGTCGAGGAAACCTTGCGGAAGATCGCCGTTCACGCCGCCGATGCGCATGTAATTCGGATGCATGCGCGCTCCACCGGCCGCCTCTTGCAGATCGAGCAAGTTTTCGCGCAGATCGAAACAGTAGAAAAAGGCCGAGATCGCACCGATATCGATGCCGTGCGTCCCGAGCCAAACGCAGTGCGAAGCGATGCGCGTCAACTCCGAAAAGAGGACGCGAATCGTCTGCGCACGTTCGGGGATTTTTCCTTCGATTCCGATCAGCCGCTCCGCCGCAAGTACGTAGCAAAGCGCGTTACTTTCCGGCGCAAGGTAATCCATGCGCTCGATGACGGTCTGCGCTTGCGTCCAGAAAAGATTCTCGGCCGATTTTTCGATACCGGTATGCAGATAGCCGATCTCCGGCTCGGCCTTGACGACCGTTTCGCCTTCGATCTCCAGCATGATTTGCAGAACGCCGTGCGTCGAGGGGTGCTGCGGCCCCATCGAAAGCACCATCGAGTTGCCCTCGCGGCTGACGACCTCGGGAGTCATCGGCTCGGGCGGCGTTGTCGGGCGCGCTGTCGTGCTCACCGTTCATCCTCCCGTGCCGAGCGCTCGCGCGCGGCTTTTACCTGCGCTTGTAATGCTTCGAGCGTGCGCCCGGAGGGCGGTGCGCCGGCGACCACGTTACTCTTTAACGCAAAGGCCGGGCGCGGCGCGCGGTCGCGCGCAGGGCCACGCAACGGATAATCTTTGCGCAACGGATGCCCCTCCCAATCGTAGGGCATCTGAATGCGACGCAGATCGTCGTGCCCGGTAAACGTGATTCCGAAAAGATCGTAAACTTCGCGCTCGGCCCAGTCCGCGCTCGGCCAAAGATCCATGACGCTCGGTGCAACGGGGTTCTCGCCGTCGACGCCGCAGAGGACGCGCAGGCGCTTGGGGCTCCCGACTTCGGCGACGGAGATCGCCTTCACCGGCATCGCCAGTAGATGATAGACGAGATCGAAACGCGGTGTGCGCTCCGGATAATCGACCGCACCGAGATCGAGCAGCATCGAGTATCCCTGCGCGTGAAGTTCCTCCATCGTTGCGCGCAACGCGGCACGATCGACGCGACGCACCTCGGCATCGCCGACATCGGCGCGGAGACTCGTCGGATCGGTTGCCAACCCCGTAATCGAAGGCGTTTGTGTGCTCGGCATTCGGGCCTTTCTTCTTGCGCTCGAACGTGTGCTAACCGCGCGCGAGGACGCCGCCGCGCCCGCCTTCGCGAATCTGCTGTTGAATGAGGTTGACGGCGTAGAGCAAGCCGTCGGGGGTCGGCGGGCAACCGGGCACGTAGACATCGACCGGAATGATCGTATCGACGCCTTGCACGACGGCGTAGTTATCGAAGACGCCGCCCGAACTCGCGCAGGCGCCCATCGAGATGACCCACTTCGGATCGGCCATCTGGTCGTGCAAGCGCTTGACGACCGGAGCCATCTTTTGCGCGACGCGCCCCGAGACGATCATTAGATCGGCCTGACGCGGCGAACTCCGAAAGACCTCGGAGCCCAAGCGCGCGATATCGTACTCCGGCGCCGTCACGGTCATCATTTCGATCGCGCAACAGGCAAGGCCCATCGTCAACGGCCAAACGCTCGAACTCTGCGCCCAGCGCGCAACGTCATCGAGCTTCGTTAAAAGAAAGTGCCCGGGCCCTACTTCCACGCTAAACCTCCACGCTTCCAAACATACGCGTATCCGATACCGAGGACGACGATAAAAACCGCCATCTCGAGCAGACCGAAGAGTTTGAGTGCGTGTAGCTCGACCGCCCACGGATAGAAGGATGCCGCTTCGACATCGAAGATGACGAAGAGCATCGCGATGAGGTAGAAGCGAACCGGGAAGCGCCCCGATACCGACGAGGTCGGTTCGACGCCGCATTCATAGGCTTCGAGTTTGAGTGGATTGGGCTTCCGCTGCGCGAGCAGCCCGGGAAGCACGGTAAAGAGCAAGGCTGCAGCGAGCGCGACTGCCAGAAAGATCGCGACCGGTAGGTACGGATTCATTGCAAACTCATGTTTTTGGCGAGCCCCCCAGGGAACCCTGGCGAATGGCGGCGTATCGTCGTAAATATGCAACGTACGCTCGTCATCGCCTTACTCGTTCTTACCGCGATCGGCAGCAGTTGCTCGCCACCGCCAAATGTCGTAGGCGTCCAGTCGTACGGGACGATCGTCGGCCGCGTACTCGACGCAACGACCAATCGGCCGATTCCCCAGGCCCTCGTGTCGGTTGGATCGCTCTTTACGGCAAACGCCGACAAACAGGGCGGTTTCGTCCTTACCGGGGTACCGATCGGCAACCAGGTAGTGGAGGTTCACGCCCCAGGTTACACCTTCGTGTCGAAGCGCATCTTCGTGTTACAAAACAAGACGGCGAATGCTCGCTACATTCGCCTGGTTCCCGCAGCGTTACCAGCCGGCCAGGCAACGCTTCCGCCGCCGGCGACACCGAGCCCGAGCCCCGCACCCTCGGCAAGCGCCGCGGCGAGCCAGAGCCCGGCTCCGACATCAACGCCGACGACTGCACCGACACCGACGCCGGGGGCGTAATTTTCGACGCGCGTATGAACCGATGCGCATTCGCATAGCGCCATTCATACGACAGGATTTTTCTTCGCAAACGTCGAAGCAACAGAGCCCCAAAAACGACCCTCGGAAGGAGCGTTCCTGTGCTCGTTGATTTGCCTATTGAAGAATATTCCTTCGATGTTCTCCACCACATCAATACCTGTAGCCGCGATCCGGTTACCCTTGAAATCAACATCGAATCGGGCATCGACTATCAAACAGCTTTTCTTTATTCTTTCCGTGTAAAGCCAACGGTGAAATTTAGCGAAATCGGTGCGAAGCCCGCGCAGCTCGATATCGTGGTCCGCCGTGGACTTCGGCTCTATTCGGCGCCAAAAGAACTCGAGAACGTGCTTCGCTCACTGCACAAAACGTTCATGAGATACAAAAAACGCGAACACTCCATGCCCGGAAACACCGTGGTTCCTGAGACGTTGTACCAGTTTTATACGATCGAACGGGCCGAACTCGGATACCACGAAGAACAGCACGCTCAATGGGTACCCTACGACGCGCATATACGCACTTTTTGCCTCGATACCGCACGCGCCATCCAACCCCCCGGCTTTATCATCGGAGAAACCGAACTGAACGATGAGCAATGGGACCCGACGGCACGGAACATTGCGTGGCGCATACGAAGCGACGGATTTCCCGTCACGAGCCCGGACTGGAATTACGTTCTAGAAACACATCGAGCGCCAGGCGATAACGACGACTGAGCTCTGCGCGGCGATGCATCGCCACCCTCGTTGCGCGATTCGCCGAGTCGAGGCACCTGACGAAATGCGAGCGTCGTGACACATTCGAACGACGATCTCAATTTCTGCGTGCGCCGCCTCTTTCGGAAGGAAACCGCGCGGCAACTTCGGAGAGAGCACGGTGATGAAGACTCAACAGAGCCTCTATGCATTCGTCGCTCTTGCTATGGTTGGGGGACTCGTCGCCTGCGGCGGTGGGGGTGGCGGCTCGACCCCGTTGCCGGCTGGCGGCGGCGCAAGCCCCACGCCGGTCTCCAGCCCGGTCTCGACCCCTGGCTCGTCATTGACCACCAACGCCTCGGGCGTCGTGGTGAACGACGCCAACGGCTCGCCACTCTCCGGCGTCCGCGTCGTGCTGATGCCCTGGGGCAACGGCCCCGGCACCTGCGGCACCCCGCCACCGACCGCGCAAATCACCCCGGAGAACGACGGCTGCCCGACCCCGCTGCCCTCGCCGCAGGCGACGACCAACGCGAGCGGGCAGTTCACGCTCAACGGCGCGCCCAACGGGCACTACCTGCTCGTCATCGGCAACGACAGCACGAGCGATACCGACCCGGTGCAGGCGACCGTTCACGACAACGTGACGCTGACAGGTGGCAATCAAACGCTGCTTGCACCGACGTTGCCGCCCGTGCCGACGATTACCCCGCAACCGTGGGAGACCAACGGCGAGTATCGGCTCGCAACGCTGAATCCGACGACCGAGACGCCGTGCTTCGTCGATTGGCAGCAAGAGCGCGCATCGAACAACCTGCCCGCAGGGAGCATCGACGAGTGGCTGTTGGAGAACGTGCGGGCAACGAATATGTTCCACCAGAGCCCGAACTACTACAACGCACCGTGGCCGAATAATGCGTTCGGATCTATTACGACCGGAAACGAATGGCAAGAGGGCGGAGTGAGTTGCCTAAGTGGGGTCGCAAGTTCATTCGCGCCCGGTGCCAACGCCTACGCGGTCAACCCGCAGACGTTGTGGTTCGCAGGGCAGTACCTTCCGGGAACAATTTCGAGCACAACGATGGAGAGTGCGGAATTCCCCATCGACCCGCGTTCGTTCACCGACCCCAATGTGCCGGTTTGGCCCTAAAAACACGGCGCGAGAGGCGCTTAAAAAAGACCCCGAGCGTACCACCCCGGGTCTTTTTTTTTTCTTCTTTGAACGATTAACGCGCAAATCCACGATCGCGTTCGACTTCTTGCGCGCGACAACGATCGAACGCAATTCCTTCGGCAAGATCGAGCGATCGTTGTATCAAGTATGAGGTATTCGTGTATGGAGATCGTAAACTCTTGTAAATACGTAGATCGGCAGCATCATCGTATGGATGGGGCTCGGCAAGTTGCTTCGCTAACTGCATAAGCGTCGATTGACCTGGTTGCGGATAGAGCGTATCTAATCCTCGCAATGCTTCGACGGCGCGTTCGTCACCAATCTTATCGGCGAGCGCCACCGTGTCGATATAATCACGCATGGCGTTACGCTTCACCACCAACCACGATTTGATGCGAAACATCTCTTCAATCGTCGGAATAATAATATCGCCAGCAGTCGTCGTGACGCGTGTTGTTTCTAGTGGCTCCGACCGAATGAGATTACGTATGCCTGTATCGACGCCTTCAAAATTTCCAAGGATAAGCACTGGCGGTTGGATGCGAGATGTTTGCCAACCCGAAACAGTTTCGAGATCGGAAAGCACTCGTGCGAAGCGATCCTTGAGATCCGCAACGACATGATCGTCGTCGGCTGAAAAACGATGCTTGGCGTAGATCGCTGCTGCGCTTCCACCAACAAGTATTGCGTCGGGGACAATTTGTTGAACGTAAGCAGCGGCGGAGAGTACCCGTTCCCAATCGTCTTGCGTTTGAACACTTGTAAGTCGATGAATCATTCAATGAACTCCGGGTATTGCCGAAGGATAAACCGCTCCCAAAGCGGCGATGTTCCGTAGCGCCGATTCGCTCTCACGACAACCAATGTGTCCGCTGCTACGGTGCGATCTTGCTCGACGGCGACACGCAAGGCATCCCAATCGGCAAGCGTGCCGCGTTCGAGCACGTCATCAATTTTCGGCTTGCTCCAGTAATCGTGATCGACGAGATGGCGATGGCGCATCATCATTTCAATAGTATACTTGAAAAGAAGCCATTTGTCATTTGTGCCCCTATCGAAACAGACGCGCACCTCCTGCCGCACACGAAATCAACGCGTCATGCATATCCCGACCAATAGACGGTGGAGTTTCCCATCGACCCGCGTTCGTTCACCGACCCCAACGTGCCGGTTTGGCCCTAAAAACACGGCGCGAGGAACGTGCCACGGAACAAATACCGGAGCGAAAACGCTCCGGTATTTGTTCTGATTCGCGCAGACTCTTAGTTGATGGTCAGCATGTTGCCGGGGAAAGGCTTGTAGGAGTTAACCGTTATACAGGTGGAACCCGAAACTGGCTTTTTCTCTACTGTGTTTGATTGATACTGCGCGAGCCCTTCGACGCTAATCGTTCCCGCCCCAATCCGCGTGATGAGTGGCATGCTCTTCACGAGCATTGGTGACGTTGCTCCGTTCACAAGCACCACTCCGCTCGTCGGTGAACTGCTCACGATATACTCAGTCCCTCCGGTGTAACCGCTTTGATAAGACGGCGGATTATCGGGGAGGCAGAACGTGCTCACCGATGGCGGAAAGTTGAATCTCGGGTAACACGATTGCCCAATCGCAAGCGTTGTGCCACATGACCCCACCACCTGTACCGGAACGAGTCCGCTGCCGTTCGCAGGCGCGCTCGCCTGGGCGGGCGTCGTCGCGACCGTGACCGAGCAACTTCCCGCATTCGTGCCGGGAATCACCGGGATAAGCACCTGTGGGCCAAATGGTACACGGAGGGCGTTTAACGGTGTTGGCTGCCCGAGCGAGACGATATTGGAACAGTTTTGCGCTGTGGGTTGATACGTCGGTGTCGTCGCGCTTGTGTCGCCCGGTTCGTACGCGACGAGCGGGGCTTGCGCGGCGGGCACATTATTCTGCAAAACGCAGCCGGTCGCATCAACGCTGTAGCCCTGGTTTTTCAGTATCCCGAGGACTTGCGTCGGGATATTCGCGTCGTTTGCGTAGTACCCGGCGTTTACGGGATAGATTCCACCCTGTGGAAGCGCGACGGCTTTGCAGCCAAGCGTCAGCGTCGCATCGGCGATCTCTGCACCGAACAACTGTGCGATGAGCGGCTCGTGCATCGGCAGCATCGCCAGCGTCGCCCCCGAGGCCGCCTCGACCACGCCCCCAGCAGGCCAGGTCAGTAACGAGGCCACAGCCGATGCGGCAACATTCACCGTAAAGGCGACGCGCGGTTCGCCGTACTGGTCGGTGATCGTGCCCGTGCAGGTAAGCGCGCTGCTCGGTGGGTTGCCGTTCGTTATCATAAAGGCATGTGTCGCGGTGCCGGTCGGGGCGCTGCCCGCCGTGTTGTTCCCCGCCGCAGTGAACGTGAGCGCGCTACCGCAACTCGTCGAACTCCAGATCGGGGCCGTAAAAACAATTCCCGCCGCATCGTTGTCGTAGCCTTTACTCGCATCGACCGTGACGCTCTTCCCCGACGCAAGCGGCGCGCTGTTTGCGACCAGCGGCGCACTCTTCGCCGTTGCGATTGCGCCGGTTGCAGGATTCGCGAGCGTTAGCCACCCCATGACCTGCGTCGCGACGACGAGTGGGTTTCCCCACGGATCGCTGTGTTGCGCGAATGCATCGACGATCGGAACGGCGCAGATTCCCGCCGCGACGGGATGCACCGGGAAATGCGCCGGCGCATCGTCCATCGCGCCGGCGGTACGACTCGCACTCGCCGCATAGGCATACGGCACCGCATTCGGCGGCGGTGGAAAGCTCTGCGCATCGGCGAGCGACTGCGGCCCGGAGTACGGCGGCGAACTCGGAAACATCACCACCGTCGTAGCGTTCGCGCGACAGGTAAAATTTTGCATCGCAGCGCCCATCGCGGCGAACCATCCCCGATAGCCGAACTCCGCCACCGCAAACCATTGCACCGGCGCGCTCGGCCATGCGAATACCAACGTGCGCGGTGAAAGTGTCGGCGGGTTCGGCGTCATCGAAGCCTGTGGTGCCGCAGCCGCGCCCTCGGCGACGGGGCACGGAATGCTGCGCGTTGCGGTCGCACCGTTGCGCGTGACGAGCAGCGATACTCCGGTTGCGCTCGGGCAGGGTGGCTCCGCGGCGATCGTCGCAAGTTGCGGCGCTGCCGCGCTTCCGCCGAGCGACGGGTGCGCGAGCGCAACCGCGCTGCCGTCGCGCCGAAAGAATATCGCGAGCGGCGGCGCGCCGAGGCTCGCTTCACGGAGGGTTGCATCGGCGACCAGCGGCAGCGCGCGCGCGAGGGTCGCCGCTCCGGCAGCGGTAGGGCGCCCCCGGTAGATCACGATGCGAAAACCGACGATCCTGTTTCCGTGCGTGTCGTTGCGCGGCAGAACGACGAGCGTCGCGCCGTTCCCCGAAGCGCGGGCGAGCGAGCGGGCAAGGGCAAGCGCGCCATCGAGTTGCGCGGCGGCATCCGCCGTTGCGCCGGGGCTGCGAGCGAGCGTCGCGATGCGCAGTCCCGCGAGCAGCACGAGCACGACGATTCCGAGAGCAGCGATCGTTTCAAGCATCGTAAAAGCGCGCTGCGAGCCCATAGCCGACGCTGTTCCCCTGCCTTCGAGTCGTGCGACACCGCCGCTTCTCTGCACCGCCCGCTTGCGTTCGCGGAACCACCCGCTTCCACGGCGAAGAGCGCGCCCATGTGGCTCGATGCGCTCTCCGCCCTCGGCGGCCTTCTTCTCGTGGCGCTGTCCTTACGCGATATTTTTCTCGCCGTCATTCCACGCGCATCGAATCGCACGTGGCGCGCGAGCGGCACGCTCTCGCGCGTCGGCTGGCCGATATGGAAACGCATCGCCGCGAACGTGAACGAACACGGTCGTCGCGACGAATTTCTCTCACTCTTCGCACCGTTCAACCTCTTCGTGCAGATCGGCATCTGGATCACGCTGCTCATCCTCGGCTTCGGCGGCATCTTCTATGCGCTGCGCGACCATCTCCACCCGCACCCCAGCGGCCCGGGTTCGATCTACTTCGCCGGCGTCACCTTGCTGACGATCGGTTTCGGCGACATCGTTCCTGGAAACGGCGTTACCCGCCTCGTCGCGCTCGTAACCGGAGCGACCGGTGTGACGATCATCGCCGTTCTCGCCTCGTTTCTGTTGACGATGCTCGCCGCGTTCAACCGACGCGAAGAATTCGTCGTGCGCTTGAGTGCGCGCGCGGGAGCGCCGCCGAGCGGCATCGGCTTGTTGCTCTTTTGTGCCGACACGAAAGCGCCGCAAGAGCTCGCGGCATTTTTGCGCGAAGCGGAATCGTGGTGCGTCAGCACGCTCGACCAAACGCTTGCCTATCCGCAGATCGCGCTCTTTCGCTCCGCCCACGATAACCATTCCTGGATGAGTTCGCTCGGTGCGGTGCTCGATGCGGCAGCAATCACGGTGACGACCGTCGATGCGCCCTACGCGCAAGCCGAAGCGCGCGCGCTCCTTGGCGCCGCGCGCCACCTCCTCAGCGATCTTGCAAACTACTTCATGCTCCCACACGCTCCCGGCGAACGCATCGAAGAGGAGCATTTCCTTGTTGCATGCGAGCGCCTCGAAACCGCGGGCTATACCATTCGCGACCGACACGAAGCCTACGCAGCCTTCTCGCGCATCCGTCATTTTTATAGCGGCCATCTCGAACAGATGGCACTCTGGCTCGCCTCCGATGTTACGGTGTGGCTGGCCGAGCCCGCTGCAAGCGATCTCGCTCACCCGATGCACGTTCGCTAAGAGCACCCCGTAGGGCGTCGATCCCCGCGCCGGTACGGGCGCTCACGACATATGCATCGGCGGTGATGCCGACATCGTCGCGCGCCGCATCGCCTTTGTTGAAAACGACGAAGCGCGGCGTCGCATCGAGTTGAAGTTCGTGCAAAATCGTATCGACCGCCGCGCGCTGTCGCGGCGTGTCGGGGTTCGATGCGTCGAGCACCTCGAGCAGCAGGTCGACCTCGTTGAGCTCTTCGAGCGTAGCGCGAAACGCTTCGACGAGTTCGCTGGGCAGATCGGTAATAAAGCCGACGGTATCGCTGATGCGCGCAAATACCTCAGGCCCGAGATAGACGCGTCGCGTCGTCGGGTCGAGCGTCGCAAAGGGTTGGTCGGCAACAAAGATATCGCTGCGCGCAAGCGCGTTGAGCAACGATGATTTTCCGACGTTCGTATAACCGACGAGCGCGACGCGCAACTCCTCACCACCCTCGCGCCGTCGCGTCGCGCGCCCACGGCGCACCTCGGCCATGCGTTTCTCCAGCAAAAGAATGCGGGCGGCGATGCGCCGCCGATCGACCTCGAGCTTCGTCTCGCCGGGGCCGCGCGTACCGACACCGCCACCCAAGCGCGAGAGATCGGCGCCGCTGCCGGCGAGCTTCGTCGAACGGTACCGTAACTGCGCCAACTCGACTTGCAGCTTCCCCTCATGCGAACGCGCGCGCTGTGCAAAGACGTCGAGAATCAACATCGTGCGGTCGACGATCGGCAGCGAGAGCGCCTTTTCGATATTCTTTCGTTGGCGCGGGCGCAGTTCGTTGAAAACAAGCAAAAGATTGCAATCGAGCGCCGCGGCGCGCGCCGGCAGTTCGGCGAGCAATCCCGAGCCGATCAACGTGGCCGGGTCGGGGGCATCGCGCTTCTGTACGATGCGCTCGCAGATCGTCACCCCGACGGCGCGAGCGAGCGCTTCGAACTCCGCCAACTCGGGTTCGAGCGGACGTTTCGGGTCGCGCAGATCGACCGCTACGACGAGTGCGCGCTGCTGTTTGCTATCGGTTGGAACTGACGGATGAGCCAACGGAGCCCTTCTATAAAACGGGGACTGGGATGTACGAGAATATCATCGTTCGGCGGAATGAGAATGCGATGGAGGCGTACCGCCGGGAGATCGCGCCACGGCGCTTTTGCGAGAACGCTGTCGATCCCGCTATCGCGTGTAGCGACGATGACGTCCGGGCGCGCGGCGAGCAATCGCTCCGGGCTAAACATCGCATAGGGTTGCGCGAGTTGCGTCACCGCAAGGCGGCCGCCCGCAAGTTCGATCATGCTCGCGATATAACTCTGCGGCCCGACCGTCCAGATCGGCTCGACGCTCAACGTGACGAAGACGCGCGGATGCGTGCGAAACGAACGCGTGCGCGCGTGCAGCGCCGCAGCCTGCCGCCGCAATCCGGCGACGAGCCGCGCGGCGCGCTGCGAGACCCCCGCCGCCGCTCCGATGCGCGTAATATCGCGAAAAATATCCCGGTAACTTTCGTCGTGCAGCAGGACCACCCGAACGCCCAATCCGCGTAACGGTGCGATGAGCTCTGCCTGCGAGGGTAGGCCGATGACGAGATCGGCGTGTAATGCAACGATGCGTTCGTTGTCGACACTCTGGTAGTCGCCGATGCGCGGTAGCCCCTTCGCGCAGGGAATATCGCGCGAATACGCCGAGACGGCGACGAGTTGGGCCTGGAGCCCGAGCGCACAGATATCTTCGGTGAACGACGGCAGTAGCGAGACGATGCGGTGTGGAGCGAGCAGGCTTGCAGCGAGCAACGTACCGCGAAGAACGTGAAGCACAGCGAGCGACCTTCGCAGTACCAGGAACCCGTGCCTGCGTCGGCCAATAGGCGCCGCTACGCCCGGGTGCGGGAAGCCGGTGAGAATCCGGCACGGTCGCGCCACTGTTAGCGGGGAGCCGCCTTTCGTCACTGTCGCTTCGGCGACGGGAAGACCAAGGCCAAACGGCGATGATCCGCAGAGTCAGGATACCGATCTCGGAGCGTTTTGCATCACCACCTCGCGTTGAAAGGACCGGGTATGCACGCTTCTTTTCGTGCTGTTTCGCGCACGGCGTTGTGCGCGCTATTTTTCTTCTCCTCCGCGGCGATCGCTCGCGCCGCCGTTCCCACTCCCAAGCCCTCGGCAAAACCGCTGCGCACGATCGTGCACGTCGTCACCGCCGACCGTTCAAATGAAGCGCTCGATGAAGCGGTTCGCACCACCTACGTCATCACGCGCGCAGAGATTGCGCAACGTGGCTGGACGAGCATCGCTCAAGCGATCGCATCGATCCCCGGCGCGTTCGTTTCGCGCTATGGCCCCGGAGCCGGCGCATCGATTACGATGCGTGGAGCGACCTCCGATGAGACACTCGTGCTCCTCGACGGCACGCCGTTACGCGGCATGCAACTCGGCGCACCCGACCTCTCGACGGTCTCGACGGCAGGTGTCGAACGCATCGAGGTCGTCGAAGGCGGCGGCTCGACGCTCTTCGGCTCAGGCGCAATCGGCGGCGTCATCAACATCATTACCGCTCCGCGACGCCATACGCGCTTCGACCTTCGCACGGGCTCATTCGGAACCGACGACCTGCGCGTCGATTTACCCTACCTGAGTATCGAACGCTACGTCGCCGGAAACGCCTATGCGCTTCCCGACGGAACGAGCCGCGTGAATGCCGACGTCGAACGTTCGACCATCCGCAGCGACTTCACACACCACTTCGGAAAAATTGCCGCTCGATTCAATCTCGGCCTTACCTCGCAGCATCTCGGCGTCCCCGGAAACTACGGCAACTACACGCCGACCTCGCGGCAAGATACCGTCGACAGCTACATTCATGGTCGTTTCGCCTACCGACGCGCGCAGAGCGAAAGCATCGCGCAACTTGCCGCCTCCTCCGATGCCCTCGCCTATACGTCCTGTATCGGGGCCGGCTGCCAAACCGTCTCGCGCTATGCTGCGACAAGTCTCGACCTGCGCAACATCGTCCATGCAGCGAACGCAGATCTTCTCTACGGCATCGATCTCTCGCGTGGAACGTCGCTCATCGATAATTCTCCCAGCGGCGTCGCCGCGCCGAGCGTTTCGCAGAGTGCGCTCTACGTGCAAGAGCACTGGTTCGCCGGCAAAAGCGATTCGTATTATCTTGGAGTTCGCGGTGAACGCGACGGCAGCGCCGGAAATTCGCTCTCACCATCGCTCGGCGGTCGCTTCGCGCTCGGCGGAGACACCGTGCTCCGTGCGAATTACGCGACGGCGTTTCGCGCGCCGACGATCTTCGAACTCTACTTCCCATGCCCCGCGACCTTTCCGTGCTCGAACCCCAACCTGCAACCGGAGCGCGCCCGCGTCGCCGATCTCACGCTCTCGAACGAACGCATACTCGGTGGAAGCGCGCTCACGTTTTTCGACACGCGCGCAAACAACCTCATCGTGTACGCTCCACCGCTTTTTATTCCCGAGAACGTCGACCAGGCGTCGCTCCAGGGCTTCACCTTCACCGCGGCGACGCGGCGACTCCACGGCATCGGGGTGAACACCTCGATTACCGATCTCTATCGCGCGCAAGATCTCACGACGAACGCGCGTATTTACGGGCGCGGCCCAGTGATCTCGTCGCGACTCACGCTCGACTATCTCTCGGCACATCCGATGCGCGCCGGACTTCGGTCATGGGGCATTACGGCGACCACCGCCGGCTTGCGAAACGACCCCGCCAACGAAGTCTATTACGACATCAACGGCAACCCGCAGCCGAACCCCCCGTTCGCGCAAGCGATCGGCTACACGGATCTCTCGGCGTTCGTCCGCTGGAATCTCGCCCGCCATACCACAATTACGTTGCGCGGCGATAATCTCGGCAACGAACGCTACGCACTCGTCTCGGGTTACCCGATGCCCGGTCGCAACTTCTCGGTCGAGATCTCGACGAGGTAGCGAGCGGACATGCTCTACCGACGGCTTCTCCCTCCACTCGCAGCGCTGCTCGCTGCGGGCGTTGGGCTCGCCGTCGGTGGAGACGCACTTCCGTTTTCACGAATCCTCCAGGCGCTTACGAATCCGCACGCACACGACGTCGCGCACACGATACTCTGGCAACTCCGTATGCCGCGCGTACTCTGCGCGGCGCTCGTCGGCTCGGCGCTCGCACTCGCGGGCGTACAACTGCAAGGGATGCTGCGCAATCCCCTCGTCGACCCCTACCTCATTGGTACCAGTGCCGGCGCCGCAGTGGCGATCGCCTTTGCGCTTGCGTTCGGTATCGCGCTCTCCGTGCTTCCCGCGATCGGTTTTCTCGGCGGCCTCGGCGCATCGCTGTTGGTCGCCGCTCTCGCGCGGCGCGGCGGCGGGATCGATGCGACGCGCCTAATTCTCGCCGGGGTCGCGATCTCCGCACTGCTCGCGGCATCGGTCGCGCTGCTCAGCGTCCTCGCGCGGAGCATCTCGTTTCAATTAACGCTGCAAGCGTGGCTCATCGGCAGCCTCGCCGGACGCGGTTGGAACGATCTTCGCTTTGCACTTCCCTACGCCGTCGTCGGAGCGGTCGTTGCGATCGGCAACATCCGCTCGCTCGATGCGTTACGCATCGGCGATGTTCGCGCTCGCGGTATCGGGCTCGATATCGAACGCGCGCAATGGTCGATCCTCGGCTCGGCAACGCTCTTAACCGCAGCGGCGGTATCGCTTGCCGGGATGGTCGGTTTCGTCGGGCTCATTGTTCCCCACCTCGCGCGTCGCGTCGTCGGCAGCGATGCACGCGCGCTCTTGCCGGCGAGCGCTTTTCTCGGCGCGGCAATGGCGATTGCCGCCGACGCGATCGCTCGTTCGGTCATCGCGCCGCGCGAACTTCCTCTCGGTATCGTCTTGGCCTTCGCCGGAATCCCGATCTTCATCATCATCTATCTCCGTCGCGAGCATCGGCGATGATTCGCGCTCGCGGAGTTTCCCTCGAACGCGGCGGTCGGCGCGTGCTCGACGGCATCGAATTCGAGCTTCGTCCCAGTGAATTCGTCGCGCTTCTCGGCCCCAACGGCGTCGGAAAGACGACGTTGCTGCGCGCGTGCGCGGGCTTCGATACTCCGGCCACGGGAACGATCGAACTCGACGGTACACCGGTCCACCGTCTCGCCGTCGCACAACGCGCTCGGCATATCGCAATGCTCTCCTCCGATGAGTTGCTCGCCGATGAATTACGCGTTCGCGATGTCGTTGCGATCGGTCGATTTCCCCACCGCCCGTGGTGGCGATTTTCGGAGAGCGACGCCGACGAACGCGCGATTGAAGCGGCGGTCGCGGCAACGCATATCGAAGCCTACCTCGACCGAATTTTCACCCATCTCAGCAGCGGCGAACAGCAGCGCGTCTGGATCGCGATGGCGCTCGCGCAGGGCGCGCCCTCGCTCTTACTCGACGAGCCGACGACCCACCTCGACGTTCGCGTCGCACATAACGTCCTCGGGCTTCTCCGCGAACGGACGCAGAACGGGACGAGCGTCCTCTGCGTTCTTCACGACATCAACGAAGCAGCGGCGGTCGCCGACCGCATTTTGCTCTTGGGCTGCGGACGCATGCTCGCACTCGCTCCGCCCGCCGAAGTGCTCGCCAGCCCGCTGCTCGACGAAGCCTACGGCATCGCCATGCATCGGGCGCGCACCGAAGATGGCCGAACGATCGTCGTTCCGGCGCATACGTAGCTATCGCAAGGGATTAGGCGTCCGGTACGTGCATGCGTAGCGCGAGAATCGCCACATCGTCGCGCAGCCGCCCGCCGCAACGCTCGCGAATGCGTTCGACGATATAATCGGCGAGTTGCTGCGGCTCGGTGGGGGCCTCGGCGATGATCCCCATCGCTGCCTCCTCACCGAGCAGATCGCCTGCCGGGTTCCGCGCCTCGGTCAGCCCATCGGTCGCCAGCACCAAAGAATCGCCGTCATCGAAGATCGCCGATTTTGTCTCGTAGGGTTCGAGTAAGACGCCGATCACCGGTCCGGTGACGCTGAGTTGACGCACGTCGTGGCCGTGTCGAACGAACGCCGAGTCGTGCCCGGCGCTGGCGTAGGTGAGCTCGCCTTTTGTCGTGTCGAGTATTCCGACGAACATCGAGACGAAGAGATACGGATTTTCGACGGTCTGTCCGAATGCGACATTGAACTCGCTGAGAATCTGCGCCGGGTCACGACGGCGCAGCGCGATCCCACGCACGGTGAATTTCACGAAAGCGGTGATGACCGCCGCATCGACGCCCTTCCCGCTGACGTCGGCGATGAGCAAAAGCGCGAGCTCGTTCGAGAGCCGATAGACGTCGAAGAGATCGCCGCCGACGGCGGCATGCGCGTCGGCCGATTTATAAGCGCTGCCGATCTCGCAGTTCGGCAGCGGTACATGGCTGCTGATGAATGCACGTTGAAGAATTTTTGTGACGGTGCGTTCGTCGGCGAGTTGTCGATAGAGACGCGCGCTATACAAATTGACGCCGAGCGCAAGGACACCGAACCCCAAGAGCCAGATCGAGCGCAGATAGATCGCCGAATCAATCGTTGCCCGCACTTCTGCGTCGAGCGCATCTTCACGGCGAGCAAGGTCGATGGTGACGCTCCGTTCGTAGTTCCCCTCGACTTCAGAAAGTACGCGAATCGACTCTTCGATCTCGTCGGTCGCGGCGAGCTTTCCGGCGAACATCGGCCCGGCGATCTCTTTACGCAGCACGCGATCGACTCCGCCGTAGAGGTTCAACGCCGCAGCGGCGTCGCGAAGATGCTCGGCCGTTACGACGCGTTCGACCTTCTTCAATTCCCTATGACGTAGCGCGTCAGCTCTCTGAAAGGTCTTTTGCGCCGCGGCAGTCGGCTTACGCCCCTCGATCTGCAGCGCACCCACGATATCGACGCGAGAGAGCGCGACGCGACTCATCAACATCGCTGCGGCGGTAACGGTGTGCTCCCGCGCGAGAAGAATCGCCAGGCGCGTTCTCGTCACCGTGGCGACGCGCAAGGAGAAAAAAATCGCTACCGCTATGAAGAGCGTCGAAGCAACCGTTCCCGCCAACCGAATGGTAGGTTTCGTAAAGAGCCCCTCCGAAGAGCGCCTAGAGCCATGGAAAAATCAGCGATTGAGAGCGTTTTCAAATCCTACGACGTCCGAGGGATCTTTCCATCCGAGATTAACGTCGACTTAGCCTACAAAATCGGCCGCTGCTTCGTCCCGCTCCTTGGGGCGAAGCGTATCGTCGTCGGCCGCGATATGCGCCCGAGCGGCGAAGATCTCTTCGCCGCGCTCGCTCGTGGGGCGACCGAGGCAGGCGCCGATGTGGTCTCGATCGGGCTGGTCTCCACCGATGCCCTCTATTTTGCCGTCGGCAAGTACGGCTTTGACGGCGGCGTGATGATTACCGCGTCGCATAACCCGGCAAAATACAACGGAATGAAATTTACGCGCTCCGAAGCCCAGGCGATCTCCTTCGAGGGTGGCCTGCGGCAGATCCGCGATCGCATTCTCGCCGATGATTTGCCGCCGAAGGCCGCGCGACCCGGCACGATCTCGGAGCGCTTCGTCCTCGACGATTTCGCCGAACATGCCCTGAGTTTTGTCGATCGCTCGAAGATCAAACCGTTTAAAATTGCGATTGACGCCGGGAACGGCATGGCCGGTGCGACGGTTCCGCACGTTTTCAAAGCCCTTCCATGCACCGTCGTGCCGCTCTTCTTCGAACTCGACGGCAACTTTCCGAACCATCCCGCAAGCCCGATCGAGCCGGAGAACATGCTCGATCTCCAGGCCGCGGTGCGCAAGCACGGCTGCGATCTCGGAGTTGCGTTCGACGGTGATGCCGACCGCATGTTCTTAGTCGACGAACGCGGCGAGATTATCGATGGAAGCACCGTCACTGCACTCGTTGCCATCAGCTCGCTCAAACGCTACCCCGGCGCAAAGATTCTCTACAACCTGATCTGCAGCCGCAGCGTCCCCGAACAGATCCTCGCGCACGGCGGCGTTCCCATCCGCTCGCAGGTCGGACACTCGATTATTAAAAAAATCATGCGCGACGATGATGTCGTCTTCGGCGGCGAACATAGCGGGCATTTTTATTTCCGCGACAACTGGTATGCCGATTCCGGAATGATCGCCCTGATGTCGTGTTTGGAACTCTTGAGCGAGAGTGGATCGACGGTCAGCGCGACAATCGCGCCGATCGATACGCGCGTGCGTTCCGGCGAGATCAACACCCACGTCGAGAATACCCAAGAGACGCTTCGCCGACTCGCCGAGGCATATCCCGACGCCGAGGTCGACCATCTCGACGGCCTCACCATCTCCTACCCCCATTGGTGGATGAATATCCGGCCCTCCAATACCGAACCCTTACTGCGCCTGAACGTCGAGGCGGACGACCGTGCGAGCATGGAGCGCGAGCGGGACGTCGCACTGAGGCTCATTCGAGGAAAGTAGCGGCGCCGAAACCTCGGCCACGCTACCGTGGTTGATGCGGAGTTACACACCTCGACCAAAGCATGAAGGACGACCGTAGAATGACCGCAACCAATTCACTTCTCCACCGCACCCGCGTCGATTTGCCGGTGCAAGGCCGCGAGCGGCTCATCGCGCTGCTGAACGCGACCTTAGCGACCGCACTCGATTTTCAGACGCAGATCAAGCAGGCGCACTGGAATGTTGCCGGCCCGCACTTTATCGCGCTTCATGAATTTTTCGATACCCTCGCAACCGAAGCGGAGGCCGCCGTCGATCTCGTCGCCGAGCGCGTCCTGCAGCTTGGCGGCACCGCGCTCGGCACCGCCAAAATCGCAGCCGAACGATCGATCCTCGGTGAGTACCCACACCACGCCGTCGACGGGAAACAGCACCTCGAAGCACTCGCCGAACGCATGGCGATCTTCGCGAACCATCTCCGCGAACAGATCGACGCGAGCGCGAAGCTTGGCGACCAAGCCACTGCGGATATCTACACCGAGCTCTGTCGGGCTGCCGACAAGAGCCTCTGGATGCTTGAAGCGCATCTGCGAACCGCATAGCGACTACCTGTTTGAGCGGATTCAAGAACGTCAGCGCCGATGCAATGCGGCGATACGACCGGACGCGCGACGAACTCGTCGCGCGTCTCCTCGTTCTTGAAGAAGCGCTCGGCGACAACGAATGCGCACCGGTACGCTCCGCGCGGGAAATGCTCGCGCGCGGGAAGTTCGTCTTGGCGG
Source organism: bacterium (assembly GCA_021790895.1). Lineage (GTDB taxonomy): Bacteria > Vulcanimicrobiota > Vulcanimicrobiia > Vulcanimicrobiales > Vulcanimicrobiaceae > JABEUX01. Next base: position 46,571 of record JAJYFM010000002.1, on the reverse strand, counting down.
TGGTCGGCGAATTCTCGAGCGGAAAATCGTACCTTCTCAACGCGCTGCTGGGAAAGTTTCGACGCGAGAGCAGCGGCGATGCGCGACGCCTCGTCGGCCTGCTCGCCGTCGATATCAATCCCTCCACAGCGACGATTACCGAACTCGAAGACGGCGAGAAAGACGAAGCGACCGCCTATTATGAAAGCGGCCGATCCGAACGCATCCCGCTCGACCGCCTGAACCGCTTTATCGCCGTCGGCTCCGGTGATGTCGGCACCATGCATACCGCAACCACCGATGAGAGCGATGCGCCGACGCGCGTCCGGGTAAAGACGCCATCGGATTTTCTCGCGCGCGGTTTTCTCGTCGCCGACACGCCGGGGCTCGCATCGGCGAATCCCGCGCACCGTCGCGCGACGCTCGGCTTTCTTCCCGGTGCCGATGCGGTGCTCTATCTCATCGATACGCAACAGCCGTTTAGCGAAGGCGATGCATCGTTCTTGGGCATCGTGCGGCGCCATATCGACAGCATTTTTATCGTTCAAACGAAAATCGATCTTTGGAGCCGTTTGAGCGCCGACGGGCGCCCGGCCTGGCAGAACGCCACCGAACGCATCGAACGGCTCGCGGCGATTCACGCGCCGGGAACCTTCGTCTATCCGCTCTCGGCGCGGGATTACGTCGAAGGGACCTTCGATGAAAACGCCGAGCGCGTTGCATCGAGTCGCTTCCAGCCCTTCCTCGAAGCGCTCGATGCATCGTTGATCGCGCGCACCGGGCGTTCGCGCCTCCGCCGCGCACGCGATGCCGCTGCGCGCGTCGGCAGCGACGCAATCGCTCACATCGACGGCGACCTCGCGATGCTCGCGCTCCCGAAGGATCGGCTGCAAGGCGAACTCGTCGCGCGCAAACCACAACTCGTCGACCTCGACGAGCGCATTGCGCTGCAACGCCGCCGTCTCGTCGAAGAGGGCGAAAAACGCCGCCTACTGCTTGCGAAGGAGAGCGCCGCACTCGCCGAAGAGCTCGAGCTCGCCCTCGCGCAAGCGTTCGACACCACCGATATTGCGAAATTGCGCGATCGTGCCCGGTTGCACGTGTTGGTCGACCGCGTGACCGCCCAAGCCGTCGAGGCCTTCGCCAAGCGCATCGCCCTCCTTGCCGTCGAACCGCTCGAGGAGATCGAGCGCGGCGGCGGCACCGATATCCCGTTGCGTTTCTCGCTCGTCGAATCCGCTGCCGCCGCGTTCGGGGGGCAGCCCGGCACGAGCCTCTGGAGCGGCGAGCCCGCCACCGCAATCGCGGCAACGATCGTGCTCGACGCAATCGGCGGCCCGGCGATCGCCCTCGTCCACGCGATCTCGATGCGTTTCGCCGCTGCCGCAAACGAAACGTACATGAAGCGAGAGTTGATCGCCGATTTACGCGCCTCGATCTTTCCGGCGCTGCGCATCGACGTCGAAGATTTAGGAACACGCATCGGACAAAATATCGATCGCGTCGATGCGGCGCTCGATACCGCGCTGATCGAGGCTGGTCGCAGCGCACGCGACGCAGGGATCGGGAGCATCGAACGCGCGCTCGAGGCGGCGGCCGCCGGATCCGTCGCCGCCGTTACCGATGCCATGCGTACGCGGCGCGCGAAGATCGCATTGGAGCTCGCCGATATCGCGCGCATCGCCGACGCCTTTCTTCGCGAAGAGCCGGAGATCGCCGCAGTCGACCCCGGCACGGAGATGCTCCGTCGCGCGCACAGCGATCCGAGCCTCGACGCTGACGCATACGCCCGCGGATTGCGTCCGCAACGCTGGCGCGTCGCGGTATTGGGAGCATTACGGCGCGGAAAATCCTCGCTGATCGATGCGTTCGCGGGGAACGCCGTACTCGGCGACGAGATTCCCGGCATGGCGCGTTTCCCGATTCACGTCCGCTACGGCGAACGCAATGAAGCCTTTGCGCTCGACCACCACGGATCGTGGAGCGAGATCGATCCCTCCACGGTCGGCGAGGCCGCGCGGAGATCACCGGTGCTCGTCCTCACTCCGTGGAAGTTTCCGCGCGAGTTGGTGTTGGTTCATGCGCCGGCGTTCGATTCCGGCGATATCGATGCCGAAGATATCGCGCTCATGGCTGCGCGCAGCGCGAGCGAAGTGCTCTGCCTCTTCTCTCGTCAACTCTCCGAGCGCGAATTGAGTCTCTTCGAACGCATCGCCGAGCTCGGCAAACCGCTGCTCTTCGCACATACGATGGCCGACAACGAAAGCGCGGGCGAACGACGGAACGTACTCGATCTTGCGCGCCGCTATCTTACCGAACGAAAGATTCCGGCGGCACGTATCTTTACCGTCTCGGCGCAAGAGTTTGCAGGCGCGCGCGCAGCCGGGCGAGCCCCTGCCGGCTGGAACGAACTCGACGCCCTGCGCGAGACGCTCGACGGACACGCGACCGCGCACATGGATCGCCTGGCCCGCCTCGAGCGCTCGAACGCCGAGATCGGCCGCGAGGTTCAACGCCCCGCTGCACCCGTCGTAGCCCGAGCAGCCGGGCCCGCCTTCCTGCGTCGCCTCTTCGGAGGATAGTGTCCGAGGGGGTAACCCGGGCCCGTCGAAGCAGTATTTCGGTATGCCTATCATCATCGGCCCGGCCTTCCTCGCCCTAGGCGACGGCAGTTCGGCTTACGCGCGGCTTGCGATCGATCGCGGCCATATTGCAGCGATTCTTCCCGCCGAAGGTTCCAGCGAGTATCTCTGCCCGGAGGGTTGCTCGGTCGCACCCGGGCTCGTCGACCTGCACACCAACGGCGCCGATGACATGCTCTTCAATCGCGATCAGGGATACGCCGTTCCGGTCGCCTCGCGCGCCTATGCCGCGACCGGTGCGACCGGCTTCGTCGCTTCGGTCATGACCGCGCCGTGGGAATCGATGCTGCACGCTGCCTCGGAGATCGTCGAGGCCGCGCATGTGTTGGAGGAGAGTGAACCGCAGGGAGCGCGCTGCCTCGGCATCCATTTCGAGGGGCCCTTTCTCAATACGAAGTTCCGCCGCGTTCATCGCGGCGATTGTTTGCTTGCGGCATCGAGCGTGCGCGCGCAAGAGATGGTCGATGCCTGTCGCGGAGCGCTCGTCATGGTGACGCTCGCACCGGAGGTCGAAGGTGCGAGCGAATTCGTTCGCGCGATGCTCGAAAACGGCGTCGCTTGCTCCGCCGGCCATACCGCAGCGCGCTATGCGGAGGGATTACTCGCGATCGGTACCGGCTACCGAAGCCTCACGCATGCGTTTAACGGCATGGGACCGCTCGATCACCGCGATCCCTCCTTGCTCGCAGCGTTCATGCAAGATCGACGCACTACCGTGCAACTCATCTGCGACGGACATCACGTCTCGCCGCCGATGGTCGATTTGCTCTACCGTATGCTCGGCGACCGCGTCGTGCTCACCACTGATTTTATGCCCCCGGCCGGGCCGGGCTATCGCGTCGAAGGCGGCGTCATGCGCGCCGACGACGGCACGATCGCCGGAAGCGCGCTCACGATGGATCGCGCTCTGCGAAACTATATGGCGTTCACCGGTTTGCCGTTCGCACAAGCAATCGTGGCGGCTTCGCACGCGCCTGCGCGCACGATTGGGGCACAGAGCGAGATTGGGCGCATCGCGGTCGGCATGCGCGCGGATCTCTCGTTTTGGGACGACCGTTACGAAGTGATGGCGACGATGGTCGGCGGCGAGTTCGTCTACCGGCGCGCCGAGGCTCTCGTTCCGAACTAAGGTTTCTTCACGACTGGAGTTCGCGCGCGATCTCTGCTTTCATCGCATCGGTCGACACACGCGTTTCGAGAAAGACGCCGATCGCCCCGACAAGGACGGTAATCGTTCCGCCGACCGTGAGCGCCGTCGGCAACCACGGAAGCGCGTCGCGCGTGAGCGCGTTGAGCGCAACGGCAAGGCTTGCGAGAACGAAGATCCCAATCGCCAAATGATATGCCGAAAGCGCGCGTTGCAGGTAGTTGATACGGGTCTGGTAGAGGCGCAACTCGGCGAGAATCGCCTCGCGGTGATTATCGCCTCCCGTTGGTAGTGCGTGAATCTCTACAAACAGGGCGCGCGCCCGATCGACCGCTCGCACCACCCGCGTCATCGTCACGTTGAGTAAATTCCCGCAGGCAAGAATAAAGACGGCGGGCGCGATCATCTGTGCGATGATCGCGGTAATCGGCGTCCCTTGAGCCATCCCTATTGAAAATGGAAGCGAACCACCGGGCATGTTATTCCCCTCCTAAGTACGCCGCCACCACCGCCGGATCTCGCGCAAGGTTGGCGGCCGTATCGTTGCGCGCGATCTCGCCGTTGCGCAGAACGTAGCCCCGATCCGCAAGCGCCAGGGCCGCGTGTGCGTTCTGTTCGACGAGCACGATTGTCGTCCCGCGGCGGTGGATATCGCGCAGAACCTCGAAGATCTGCGCGACGATCAACGGCGCCAACCCAAGCGACGGCTCGTCGAGCACCAGCAATCGCGGCTGCGCCACGAGCGCGCGACCGATCGCCAGCATCTGCTGCTCGCCCCCCGAAAGGGTTCCGGCTCGCTGCGCGATGCGTTCGTGAAGTCGCGGAAAAATTGAAAGTACCTCATCGATACGGACATCGAGTTCGCGCCGCGCCGCGACGGCATATCCACCGAGCTCGAGGTTCTCGCGAACCGTCATGCGCGTAAAGACGCGCCGACCCTCCGGTACGTGCGCGATGCCGAGCCGCGCAATCGCATCGGCGCCGTGCTTGCGAAAATTCGTTCCGGCGAAGGTGAGATCGCCGGCGCGGATCGGCAGCAAGCCCGAGATCGCGCGCAGTGTCGTCGTCTTTCCCGCACCGTTCGCGCCGAGAAGTGCGACGATTTCGCCCTCGTCCACGCGAAAGTCGATGCCGCGCAACGCGACGATGCCGCCGTATCGTACCTCAAGCCCACGAACATCGAGCAACGCGTTCACGCCGGGGCACCCAAGTAGGCTTCGATTACGCGCGGATGCTCGCGAATCTCGTTCGGCGTTCCTTCGGCAATCTTCTCCCCGTAGTCGAGCACCGCAATGCGCTCGCAAAGATTCATGACCAAGCCCATGTCATGTTCGATCAGCAGCACGGTTGCGCCGCCATCGCGAATCGAGCGAATCAGGGCCACCAAATCGCGCTTCTCTGACGGGTTCAAGCCGGCGGCGGGTTCGTCGAGCAGCAGCAAACGCGGCCGAGCAGCGAGCGCTCGCGCGATCTCGAGGCGACGTTGCGTGCCATACGAAAGATTGCGCGCAAATTGTTCGTCGATCCCGGCGATGCCGACAAAACGCAGCAGTTCGCGAGCGCGCTGCTCCGCCTCCGCGCGTTCGCGGCGCTCGCGCGTGGTATTCAACAAGGCGTCGAGAATATTCGCCCGCAGTAAAAGGTGTTCGCCGACCATCACGTTCGCTAGGGCCGATGCGTTGCCGAGTAGCCGAAGGTTCTGGAACGTTCGCGCGACGCCGAGGCGCGCGATTTCTTGCGTCGTCATCCCCGCAAGCGACGTACCGTCGATTGCAATACATCCTTCGTCGAATCGGTAGATCGCCGTCAAGAGATTGAAGAGGGTCGATTTTCCGGCGCCGTTGGGGCCGATGATGCCGAAGATCGCACCTTCTTCGACACCGAGCGTCACGTTCGCGACGGCCGTCAATGCCCCGAAGCGTTTGCTCACACCAGAAAGCTCGAGCAGACTCATGCTTCGGCCTCGGCTTCCCCGTTATGATGGAATTCGTCACGCCGTTCGCGATTCGGAAGCAATCCCTCGGGTCGGAAGAGCATAATGCCCACGAGAATCGCGCCGTAGATAAGAAAATGGATATTCGAGAGGTCGATGGTCGTATGGAAGGTCGTGTCGACCAGCGAGTTGATTTGCGGTAAGAGCGCCGAGTTGACGATGGTCAATAACAGGCTTCCGACGACGACGCCGACGATATTTCCCATCCCGCCGAGCACCAACATCGAAACGATCAACACGCTGACCTGGAAGCCGAAGAGATCGGGGGAGACGAGCGCGAGTTTGGCGGCAAAGAGCACGCCGCCGATTCCCGAGAACGATGCGCCGATGGCGAACGCCGCGAGTTTGGAGCGTAGAACGTTGATCCCCGCATGTTTCGCTGCAAGCTCATCCTCGCGAATCGCCATCCATGCGCGCCCTAGCCGGCTCTCACGAAGGTTGCGCGAGATCCAGAGTGCAGCGACGATCCCCAAGAGCGCGATATAGTAATACGGCATCACCGATGCGCCGAACGAATGTCCGAAAAAGCTCGGGATATCGAGTGCCGCGATGCCGTTGGGGCCGCCGGTATATTTCGTGAGATTCTGAAAGATCTGCGGGACGATCTCACCGAAGCCCAAGGTGACGATCGCGAGATAGTCGCCATGGAGGCGCAGCGTCGGCGCGCCGAGCAGCGCACCGAAGAGCGCGGCGAGCGCAGCGGCGAGAAAGAGCAGCACCCAAAACGGGAGGTGCAACCCGAACTGCGGGCTTGCGAGCATCCCGTACGTATAAGCGCCGATGGCAAAAAAGGCGGCATAACCGAGGTCCAGCAAGCCGGCAAAACCGACGACGATATTGAGGCCGAGGGCGAGCATGACATAGACGGCCGCGTCGGCAAGGATGCTGAAGACCGCCTCGTTCCCGTAAAAACGTGGCGCGATGGCGAGAAAGGCGGCGAGCGCCAGCGCGATCGCGATCTTCGCACGGCGGTTGTGAAAGCGTTCGATCGCCACGCACGCCGCAATCGCGACGAAGGCGTACGCGTAAATCACACCTTCTCCGGTAACGATTCACCGAGCAGCCCGCTCGGGCGAAAGACGAGGACGAGAATAAGCACGGAGAAGACCGCGACGTTGCTCCATTGTCCGCCGATAAACCAAGTCGAGAACGATTCGAGGAGGCCGATGAGAAAGCCGCCGAGCATCGCCCCGGCGATATTCCCAATTCCGCCGAGCACGGCGGCGGTAAACGCGCGTAGACCGGCACCGAAACCGTTGAGGAACCACGCCGAACCGAAGGAGACGCCGCCGACGAAGCCGGCGACGCCCGCGAGCGCTCCCGCGATGAGGAAGGTAATCGCAATCGTGCGATCGACGTTGATCCCCACGAGCGATGCAGCGTCACGATCCTGGGCGACTGCGCGCATGGCTTTCCCGAGTCGGCTCCGTTGCACGAAATAGTGCAGCGCGATCATCGTCACGATCGCGAGTGCAACGACGACGATCTGTTGGACGCCGACCTGAAGCGCGCCGAATCTCAACTCCGGATTCGGGATCACATTGGGGAAGGGGACCGGCGCCGAGCCCTGCCAGAGTTCGATCAGGTTTTCGAGCATGAACGAGACGCCGATGGCGGTAATGAGCGGCGCGAGACGCGGCGCCTTCCGTAAACGCCGATAGGCAAGCCGTTCGATGCCAGCATTGAGGAGCGCGCACGCGAGAATTGCGACGAGCAACGCCGCAACGATGCCGAGGATGAGACCGACCCCGTGCAGGACGTGCGCCGCTCGCAGGGCGACCAGCACGACAAGGGCGGTAAATGAACCGAACGTGTAGACATCGCCGTGCGCGAAGTTGATGAGCTCGAGAATGCCGTAGACCAGCGTGTAGCCCAGTGCGATCAAAGCATAGATCGCGCCGAGCTCGACGCCGTTGGCTAGTTGAGCGAGAAACTCGTGCAAGCCGTTATTCGCCTAGGTTGAGTTGTTCGATAAATGACGAGCGACCGTTCCGAATCACATACAGCGAGATGACCGGTTTGCGAACGTCACCGTATTTATCGAACGATATCGGACCGATCGGCGTATGCACTTCGTTCTTTGCACTCCGCGGGATCTTCGCCAGCACCTCTGCACGCGTCGGCATCTTCTTCCCGTTCGCGATAATCGCTTGTTCGATCGCCGAGATCGCGACCTCGGTCGCGGCGTAGGCGTTCGCGCTGTATGGGCCGACATCGCCCCCGAACTTCGCTTTGTAGGAGGCGACGAATTTCTTTGCGGCGGGCAACAAGTCGGCGTTCGGCGCGGCGACCGTGTAATAGGTACCGTCGGCCCGCTTCTTTGCAACCTCGGCGATGTCGGGGATGCCATCACCGCCCATGAACGGCAGTTTCCCCATGCCGACATCGAACATCTGACGGCGCAGCAAACCACCGCCGGTGCTCGTCGTACCACCGAAGAAAATAAAGTCGGGATGGTATCCCTTGATCTTCAGGAGCAGTGCTTTGAAATCTTGAGTGTCGGGAGCGATGTGATCGCGCCCCAGCACCGTGCCGCCGAGTTTTGCAAAGTCGTGGGCGAAAACATTTGCGAGATCGAGCCCGTAGGTCTCGTTGTCGTCGACGATATAGACGCGTTTGAGTTTGAGATCGAGCGCGAAGCGCGCCGCCGCCGACCCTTGCCGCGAATCAGTCGTGCAGACGCGGAAAAAGGTGTTGACGCTCGGATTTGCGCGGCGCAGCATCGCGGCGTCCTTGCCGAGCGTGAGGCCGTCGCTCACCGCCGACGGGCTGATCTGCACGATCCCCGCTTCGTTGGTAATCGGAATCTCGGCAGCGGCGACGTTTGAGTTGTAGGGCCCGATAATCGCCAGCACGCTGTCATCGGCGATCAACGTGCGGACGTTGCTCGCACCCTGCTGCGGATTATGCACGCCCTGCTGCGTATCGTCGAGCGCCTGGACGGCAAAGGTGAAGCCGCCCGGGACGCCCTTGGCGTTTGCGCGGTTGACCGCGAGTTTGATGCCGTTGAGCGTACTGGTGCCGACCGAGGCATCGGCCCCGGAGAGCGGGAGATCGACCCCAATCCCGATCGTCGTCGAGGCGGGGGTCGGGCCGCTCGAGCAAGCGGTTAGTGGTGCGGCGAGCAAAAGAAGGGCCGCAAGCGCGGCGATGCGAGGCGATCTCATGCTCGACGGATTAGCCTGCCCGGTCGCTCTCCCCTGGCGCCGACGCTTCTCCGGCGGTCGGCTTCCATTCCATCACCGCAAAGCCATCGACCTCGGCCTCGACCGGCGCGAAACCGCTCTTGTTCTCCATGCGCCCGAATACTTCGGTGCTCAGCCAGAGCGCGTTGATATCGGCGTGCTTCTGCATGTGTCCGGCGACATCGATCGCGTGGTCGGCGACCTTCTCCAATTGGCTATCTTCGAAAATCACCACCTCGCCGTCGTTGAGCCCGCAACGGACCTCGATCGGCGTTCGCAGTTGATTTTCATTTTTATTGAACGGCTCGAGTTCGGCGAGAACGCGCTGCCCCGCCGCGACGCCAAGGTCGCGGTCGAGAAAACAGGCCATGACGCCGTCGGGTGTCCATGTCTGCTTCCACACGCTGTAGGAATCGAACGTGTTGCGCACCATCTCTTCGTAGGCCTGGAAGGTCGCCGCGACCGCCGTCGGGCGCTCGCCGATCTTCATTTTCGTGGAGCCGACGATATCGATCGAAAGAAAGGTACACGGCTTGCGGGACGAGGATTTGAGCGCGCCTTCAATCTCGCGATAGCGCTTGAGCAAGATGCTGCGATGATGCTCGGATTCGGCATCGAGTTTCCGCATCGAGATTCCGCCGTCGGCTCCACCTCCATGCGATGCGCTCAGACCGCTGCGCGTCGAGGCCTTCAAGGTATGACGGACGATATAATCGAGCCGTTGTAAGACCGAATCGAGAATGCCCTTGGCGATCCAGATCGCGATCGCCATCCCGAGCGGGACGTAGCTGATGCGCGCGCCGCTCGGCCAGGAGAGCCCGAACCACCGCGAGACGATGCGAATGTCGGCATCGCCAAGGCGATGCGCGAGTTTCACGAGCGCCGTCGTTTCGAGGTGCGGCGCATGCACGAATTCCAGCGCAAAAAGCCCCAGCAAAACGACGGAAGCGACCCAAACGACGAGACCCAACGCAAATCGCAGCACGGCGATGACCGCGAGTAGGATCCCACGAGGGGTGAGAGACATGCGCTATCCTCCAAATCTCGGGAAGCAAAAGGTACTCCTCCCGTCGGCCTGGGGGTTCCTGCTTCTGCTCCCTCAGTCGCGACGCTTGGGAACCCAGGGTGCGACAAAAAGTCCAGGATACTTCGTGCTTCCTCGAACCGGCCGACGGAACAACCATGCCATCAAGCCCGAAAAATTCGCGACCATCACGAACTGGCGATAGCCGAAATTCTCCAAAAGCGCGGCGGCGAAGAGCACCCAGACCTGGCTGAGCCGATAGGCGGTGAACGAAATTTCATCGAGCAAAATGCTGATGATCGATCCGAACATCGCGAGGACGAAGACCAGCCCCAGCAGCCACCATTGCGTATTCCAATCGAGAAACCCGAGGGCGGCCATCGTCACCGAAAAAATCACCCCTCCGATCACGACGATCGGGGCGAGCCACTCAAAAAATACCAAATAAGGCATCGTCACCCAGCTAAACATCCCGCCGTGCCCGAAGAGCAATTTCCGATGGATGATCACGCACTCCGAAAGATGGCGGTGCCAGCCCTTTCGTTGATTGTAGAGCACCTTCGGCGAAGCCGGTACGTCGGTCCAACAGACCGGGAACGGCGAGAACGCGATGCGATATGGTTGCCCCGTGTTGATGCAATAATTATGGACGCGCAGCGTCATCTCCATATCTTCCCAGATGGTATCGGTTCGAAAGCCTTCGCACGCGATAATGATGTCGCGACGCCAGAGTCCACAGGCTCCCGAGACGATGCCCAGCGCGTTGAACGGCGCAAAGCCCATGCGCGTCGCTAAAAACGCGCGTAGGTACTCCAACACTTGAAAGAGCTGCATCAGATTCTTCGGCAGCGACGGCTCGAAGGGCTTATCGTCGACCGGGGTCGACGCATTCCCGACCGCAACCGCGCCCCCGACCACCACGGTTCGGCGATCCCGCTGGAACGGCTCCACCATCCACTGCAAGGTCTGCCGATGATAATAGGAATCGGCATCGGCGGTAAAAAGGAGCGGATAGCGCGAGAGATTGATGCCGGCATTGAGCGCGTCGCCTTTCCCGCCGTTGACTTTGTCGATTACCCGCAGTTCCGGGTGCAGGCGCGACTGGTAGACCTCCCGCACTTCTTCCGTCGGCAGTTCGACGCGATAGATTCCTTCGTACGGCTCGAGGTCGAACGCTTCGTGCAAACGCTCGAGGGTATCGTCGTTCGAACCGTCGTTAATGACGACGATTTCGAAGTTTACATATTCTAAGGCGAGCATCGAGCGCACCGAGGTCACGATGATCTCTCGTTCGTTATATGCCGGAACAAGCATCGTCACCGGACGATCGAGCGTGGAGTTCGAACGGCGCACGGGGTCGGCAAGGTGCATTTTTACGAAACTCGGCAATCGAAAAAGCGCGACACCGCCGGTAAAAGCATAGTAACCGTTGATAATCAGGAAATACAGAAAGAGCCCCGACTCGATAAAGACGACAATCGCCTCGATCGTCGCGTGGCCGTTGACGCTCACAGCCGCGCCTCGGGAGCGCCTTGTGAGGCCGCGCGACGATCGCGCAACCGCGAGCGGTGGGCCATCATTTTTCGTTCGGCGATCGCTTGGGCGATCGCATCGCGCGCATAACGGTCGTCGACCTCCTCGAGAAATTCTTCGATAAGGCCGCTCTCCCCATAGAGTTCGACAATTGCCTCGGCTGCGCGCAAACGAACCCAATAATCTCGGTGCGAGGCCAACCGTAACAGTGTTTCTCGGTCATCGTAACGGACGCACTTCCGCAGGACGCGCAATGCCGAGAGCAAGACGATCGGCGATTCGTGCGCGCAGTATTTTAACGCCAGCGCCCGATCTTCTTCAGATGCCAGCGGCGCGAGCGAACGTAGCGCGGCGGCGATCGTCTCTTCATCCTCCGATTCTTCGAGCACGCGCTTGCAGACCGCGCGCGCCGGAGATGGCGAACAAAAGCGCACGAAATCGAGGAGCCGTCGCTTCCCCGCGTCGTCGGCAGTTCCGATCGCGGCGCGCAAGGCTTCGTCGAGATCGACCTGATCGATCTCTTTTAACATCGTTTCGACCCGCGAGCGAACCCAATCGTCGCGATCTCGAACGAGTTCCAGCACTCCGTCGGTAAAACGGGCGTCGATCCGCAGTGCACATTGTGCGGCAGCACGCGAGAGCTCCGCCCCTTCGTCGGCGGAGAGCCGTATCGCATCGTCAAGAGCGGCCGATTCGCGCAACTGTCCGAGCGCGGTCAAGGCAAGAATCTTCTCCGCATCGTCACCACGATTGAGCCAGTAGAGCGCGTGCCGGTCGAGGCGGATATCGTAGGCGAGGCTATCGAGTTTCGGCAGCACCTCGCGCGCTCGGTCGCGATCTTTGTCGCGGAGTTGGTGGAACTGCGAAAACAGTCCCATCACGGTAAACCAATCGCGCCGACTCACCCGCGGCAAGACCTCGGGCAATGCCTCGCCGGTATATGCCGTTTTAAAAATCGAGCGCCAGCGCCCCGTGAGGCGCTCCTGTCTTTTCCTGACGATGGAGTTGCGCGTGCGTAAGAAAACGAACGCAACGACCAACGCTGCGGTCATGATCGACGAAAACAGGACGCTGAGTTCGATGAGCCACAGCAGCGGCTCAGAGGCGCTCGCGGAGTGCAATGCGTACCTCGAAACGATCGTATGCGCCGGTCAATCCAAACCAGCCCATGCCGATGTTTAATCCGATGTGAGAGCTGAGCCGGTGCGTATCACCGAGAAAGAGCGCCAAGCTGTGATAGACCGCCGGCGGCGTTCCGAAACCGACGTTCTCGACGTCGCGCCCGGTTGAAAACGAAATGTTTTCGGTATCGCACGGCAGGTAGCGCGCCAATGAGATTCCCTCGGAGAGCGCGACGCCGGGAACGTTCGATAGGCGCGCAAACGTCAGCGTTCCGGCGAGACGAAGATCGCGAAAGTACCGATCCATCCCGAGGTGCCCGATAGCGGCGTCGACCGCGCTGTACCGGCGGGCAACGTATCCCACTTGATACCCATAGCCGGCTCCGGCACGAAAATCCATATCCCCTTGAACGCTTGAGGCCGGCAACACGTGGTGCTGGGGGCTAAACGAACCGATGACGTCGGCGATTGCATGAGGAGTGAGCGCCAGATACGCACCTCCTTCGTATTCGTTATCGTTCTGCCCGAAGCGCACGTCATCGGCTGCGCGGATGTAGGCGGAATGTTTATTCCCGTCGCGCTCCTCGACCAGCAGCGAACTGCTGCTCCACGTTCCCCGCCCTTTGGTGAGCGTTGCACTCGATACGCCTTCTTGCACCGTTACTCGCTCCGTCGGAGGCGGAGGGATGCGACAGAGCGCGTCGGCACCGGTCGGAATGCCGACCGCGAACGCTACGGCCACGACCGCCAACCAACGCTTCATCGTTTCGCCGTCGAGCGTAGCCCCGCGATGACGTCGTCGAGGATGCTTTCGAGCGGGACCTTGGGATCGAAAGAGATCGCTTGTCGAGCTTTCGATATATCGGGAACGCGGCGCATGATCTCTTCGAACCCCACAGGGTACGCTTGTGAAAATGGTACGAACTCGATCGTTGACGTCGATGCGGTGCGCTCGAGAATCTCTTTGGCTAAATTCAAAATCGTCATTTCAACCGGATTTCCGATGTTCAATACCTCGCCGGCCAATGCGTGTATCCGCGAGACGATCGTCGAAAGCGCAGCGGTAACATCGCGCACCGAACAAAAACAACGCGTCTGCGTTCCGTCGCCATAGACCGTTAATGCCTTACCGGTGAGTGCCTGCTCGGTAAGGCGCGGGATGACCATGCCGTAACGACCGCTTTGTCGCGCACCGACCGTGTTGAAGAGGCGGACGACGACGACCGGCAGTCCGCGCTCGCGATGTAGCGCAAGCGCATAGAACTCGTCATATGCTTTGGCGCAGGCATAGCTCCACCGCCCGATCGTCGGCGACCCGAAACAGATCGGGTCGTCCTCGTTCGACGGGATCTTTGTCGAATATCCGTAGACCTCCGACGTAGAAGCCACGAGAACCGGCGTGTTGTTCTTTAATGCTGCCTGCACGACGCTCTCCGTGCCGCGCGCATTGACGTCGAGGGTGTCGAACGGACTCTCGACGATAATGCGCAAGCCGATTCGCGCGGCGAGGTGGACGACGGCATCGCAATGTTCTAAGGCGCGCTCGACGAGCGATGTATTGCGAATATCTCCTTCAATAAAATCGCAACCGGGGCGAGCGAGCGCGGCGGTAAGGTTCGCGAGAGTACCGGTGGAGAGATCGTCGAGCGCCCTTACTTCGTGGCCGGCATCGAGCAGCGCGTCGCAGAGATGCGAGCCGATAAAGCCCGCTCCACCCGTAACGAGAACTCTCACAACGCATATACCCGTGCCGACGATGCCGCCGCTTTTTCAGCGGAAATCGCCTGTCGCGTATCGACAATGAGCGTGGCGTTGTCGAGAATCGCCTGGTAGTCGATAACGTCGTGATCGGTTAAAATGACCACACAGTCGGCACGAGCCAGATGCCCGGGATCGAGCGGAACGCTGGTCAACGTATCGACGCGGCGGCGCCGATGCGAGCTCGCTTCATCGGACGGCTCCCCGGCGCGACGTTCGTAGGGCACGATGACGCGCGGGCGCCACTCCGGCCAATCATTGTGTCTTCCGTCGAGTTCGGCGACGTAGGGATCGTGATAGGAGACGACGGCACCGCGCATTCTCAAGCGATCGATCACCGCAACGGCGGGGCTACGCCGCGTATCGTCGATATTTCGCTTGTAGGCCACGCCGATGACGAGGACATGGGCATCGCGCAGCGATTTTCTCGATTCGTTCAACGCTCCGGAAATAAGATCGACGACGTAGCTCGGCATCTGCGAATTGATATCTTCAGCGAGCTCGATGAAGCGCGAGGTAAAGCCCTGCCGTTTCGATTCCCAGGCAAGATAGTGCGGGTCGAGTGGTATGCAATGTCCGCCGACGCCGGGACCGGGTTGAAAGGGCATGAACCCGAATGGCTTGGTCGACGCCGCCGCGATGACTTCCCCTGAATCGATATTGAGCTGGCGGCAGAGCCGTGCAAACTCATTGATGAAGCCGATATTGACGAGGCGGAATGTATTTTCCAGAAGTTTTACCGTTTCAGCGGCACGCGCCGACGAGACGACCGGCGTTTCGTCGAAGACCGCTCCGTACAACAATCGCGCCGCGTCGGCCGAGCGCTCGCTACAGCCGCCGATAATCTTCGGGATCAAATGGAGCGGCAAGTCGCGGCCGGGATCGATACGCTCCGGTGAGAACGCCACCAGAAAATCGCGATCCGCATGAAGGTTCGAGCGCTCGAGAATCGGGACGAGTACTTCTTCGGTGGTACCCGGATAGGTCGTCGACTCCAAAACGACCAATTGCCCATGCCGCAATGCCCCAGCCACCTGCTCGGCGGCGTCGAAAATACAGGTGAGGTCGGGAAGATTTCCGATCCCGAGCGGCGTCGGAACGCAGATGACGACCGCATCGCACTCGGCAAGCCGCGTAAATTCGCTGGTGCATTCGAAGCGCCCGGCGGCGACCAACTCGCCAACGCGCTCCTCAGGCACATCGCGAATCGGCGAACGCCCGGCGTTTAACACCAAGACGCGCTCGTCGCTGATATCAAAACCAAGCACTTTCGGGAACTTCGTCGCAAATTCAACGGCGAGCGGCAGCCCGACATAGCCCAGGCCGATAACGCCGATGGTCGCGGTTCGCGTGGAAAGCCGACGCATGAGCTCGTCAACGTGAATAGAGAGCGGCTTCGATGCCCGCAAGCCGGCGGCGTGCTTTGCCATAAGTTCTCCCGTCAGCAGTTTCTTTGCCGATTAGGTAGGCGCGGAGGGATTCCCTTTCGGGATATCAGCGCTCGATCGTTGCTGCCGCGTTGAAATAACTCGCGTTCGGATGGTGGATCACCAGCGCGGCCGTCGACTGCTCGGGAACGATTTGGAAGCTCTCGGTCAAGCGTACGCCGATTCTGCGCTCGGCGTCGAGCAAGCCGAACGCAATCTCATGCTGCGCGAGATCGGGGCAAGCTCCATAACCCCACGAGTAACGCTTTCCTCGCTCGGGATCCAAAGCAAGTTCGCGGCGAATACGTCGATGGCTCCACTCCGCCAACGCCTCCGCAGATTGAACCGAGAACCCGTGAAGAAAGTACGATTCGCTGAACTCGCCGCGCGCTTGCAGCGCTTCGATCTGCTCGGCGACCTCTGCGCCGACGGTGACGACTTGGAGCGCAAGGAGATCCGAGGCTGCTCCGTCGATCGGCTCGCGCAGGTAGTCGGCGAGCGAGAGATGCTCGCCGCCGCGTTGCCGAGCAAACGCCATGCGCGCCACTTCGCGCGTTGGGTCCTCCGGATCATAGAAAAGCACATCGTTGCCGATTCCGGCGACCGGAAAATAGCCGTACGCAACGCGCGGGTGGATGATCTCGCCGCGTTCGGCCTCGGCGCGATAGCGGGCAAGCCGCGGTTCGAACTCCTCGCGTACCGTCGTTTCAAAGGCTTCGCCCTTCTGATTGCCGGCGCCCCACGAGAGTCGGTAGAGCGACTTGAGATCGAAGCAGTCCCAGAGCTCGCGCACATCGATCTCGGCGAGCGTCCGTGCGCCCCAAAACGGCGGCGTCGGCGGCTCGACGACGACGCGCTTCACAGCGGAGATGCGAAGCTCTCCCGATGGGCTCGCCGCCTCGCGGAGCTTCGCTTGCGCGCCGATCGCCTCAGCTTTCACGCGTTCGACGAATTTTCGGCGTCGCTCTCCGTCGCCGGTCAAGACGTCCATAATGTCGAGCCCTTCGAAAGCATCCTTCGCGTAAAAAACTCCGGGCTCGAAGGGGCGTTGTCCGTCATCGAGCAACGCGATGCGCCTGCCGAAATCGCGATTGATGGCAGCGCCGCCGACGATGACGGGGAAGCTCAACGCTCGCGCATCCTGTTCTTGCACGCAGACCGGCATCTGCTTGCTGGTCGAGACCAACAACGCGGAGAGACCGATCGCGTCGGCATTCACTTCGGTTGCCTTCTCGAGAATGACGTTCATCGGCACCTGTTTGCCGAGGTCGTGGACGGTATAGCCGTTATTGGAAAGAATCGTATGGACGAGGTTCTTCCCGATATCGTGAACGTCGCCGAAGACCGTCGCCAACACGACCGTTCCTTTCGTGCTGCCTTCGCGGCGCTCGAGAAATTGCTCGACGTGCGCAACGGCGCGTTTCATCACCTCCGCGGACTGCAACACGAAGGGGAGAATTAATTCCCCCGCCCCGAATCGGTCGCCGACATCCTTCATCGCCGGCAACAACACTTCGTTGAGTACCTCGACGGGGGTGTGGCGCTGCAACACCTCGTCGAGCATCGCTTCGATGCCGTCTTTCTTACGACGCAGAATCGCTTGATGGATGCGCGTCTCGGCGGGAGTCTGCTCGTCGTCGGCCGCTCGCTCGTCTTCGGTTTGCACGACGACGTTTTCATAGCGTTCGATGAAGCGCGCCAACGCATCGGAGCGGCGATTGAAGACCAAGTCGTCGCATGCCTCGCGCGCCTCGGCGTCGAGCTCGGCATACGGCGTAATTTCTTTGGGATGAACGAGCGCGAGGTCGAGCCCCGCTTCAACACAGTGATGCAGAAAGACGGAGTTCAGCGCGGCGCGGGCGGCGGGCTTGAGCCCGAACGAGACATTACTGACGCCAAGCGAGGTGAGGACGCCCGGAAGCGCCGCCTTGATCGCACGAATGCCGTCGATCGTTTCGCGCGCCGAATCGATATATTCGACATCGCCGGTTGCGAGGGTAAACGTAAGATCGTCGAAAATGAGCGCCCGCGGCGGCAAGCCATACTCGCCGACGACGATATCGTAGATGCGCTTGGCAACCTCGGCCTTCCGTTGCGCCGTTTTTGCCATGCCGACTTCATCGATTGTGAGTGCGACGACGGCGGCGCCGTGCTCGATCGCCATCGGCAAGATCGCATCGATCTTCGCGCGGCCGCTCTCGAGATGAACGGAATTGACGATCGCGCGCCCCGGATAGTTCTCCAGTGCGCTGCGCAGCACCGCGGCTTCAGTGGAATCGACCATCAGCGGCGCTTCGACCGATTGTGCGAGCCGCCGAACGACGGCACGCATCTGTTCGGGTTCGTCGGTACGCTCGGTGAGTGCGGTGCAGACATCGAGGACGTGCGCGCCGCCCTCAATTTGATCGCGGGCGAGTTGCCCGATCGCTTCGTAATCATCCGCGAGAAGCAGACGCTTGACCCGACGCGACCCCTGGCTATTGATGCGTTCGCCGACGATAAGCGGGCGCGGTTCCTGCTCTAACGAGACCGCCGTCATCGCGCTTGCAACGAACTCCGCGCGTGCGGGGGCGGCGCGATGGGGCAACCGCGCCTCTGCACTTGCGTCGAGCGCCGCGCGCAATGACACGATATGCTCGGGAGTCGTGCCGCAGCACCCGCCGATCGCTCGGACACCAAACTCGCGAACGAATTCCATGAGCTCTGCCGTGAGTTCGCTCGGCGTCTCCGGATAGATCGTCTCGCCTTTGGGCCCCATGAGGGGCAGGCCGGCGTTTGGAATAACGCTGACGTAGCACCGCGAATTTTCGCCGAGATACCGAACGGAGTCGCGCATCTGCGTCGGGCCGGTCGAGCAGTTGAGTCCGATCACATCGATCGGCAGCGCATCGAGAACCGCGCAGACCGCCGAGATATCGGTACCGAGCAACATCCGTCCTTCGGTAATCAACGTCGGTTGCGCCTGAATGGGAACCCGGCGCACTCCGTCGCGAAAGACGCGCCCGATGCCGACGATCGCGGCTTTGAGTTCTAAGAGATCCTGCATCGTCTCCAGCAGCAAGAGATCGACGCCGCCGTCGACGAGTGCGCGCGCCTGCTCTCCGTAGATTTCTGCGAGTTCGGCGAAGGTAATCTTCGAAAGTGATGGATCGCTCGACGATACGAGCATTCCCGTCGGTCCCATCGAGCCCGCAACGAAGCGCCGACGGCTCGGCGTGCTATAGGCGTCGGCGGCCTTGCGCGCGAGTTGTGCCGCATCGTGATTGACCGCATAGGTATGCTCGCCGATTCCGAACTCATCGAGTTTGAGTCGCGATGCGGTAAAGGTATCGGTCTCGACGACATCGGCGCCCGCCTCGAAATAGCGCTCGTGAATCGAGCGAATGAGTTCCGGACGCGAGAGCACCAGAGCCTCGTTGCAGCCGAGTTGACGTTCGCCGCCGAAATCGGCCGCCGTTAAATCCAACGCCATGAGCTGCGTGCCCATGGCGCCGTCGAACAGCACAACTCGCTCTTGAAGAGCGTCGAGATAGCTGGTCAATTCAGCCCGTACATGCCTCCGTAAAATCGTTTGTGCGCGCGCGGATCTCACCGGCCCGCGCTCCCTTCCGAGTATAAACGATCGGTTCGGCGAGGTCTGTAAGTTCTGCCTCAGCGCTCTGCGGGAGTGCGCCGAGCACCCGTAATCCTGCGAGAACCGCCGGCGGCCGCGCGCGCGAGGCGCCGTCGACAACCTTGAGGGCGAAGCCCAATCCCGCCGTCATTGAGGCGACGCCGGAGACGCCCTCCGCGCCGACCTTCGACGCGAGCGCGCCGCCCGCAGCGCTCATCAACCGCGTATCGAACTGTCCCGTCCCGGCAACGTACTCCGGGTGCGAGAGCATCGCATCGCGTACGACGAGCAACGCCTGTAACTCGCGATCGGGAAGCCCCGTCAACGTCGCGAATCGAGCGAAGGCGAGCGCTGCGTTCCGCAGCGGCGTTGCGAAGACCGGAATGCCGCAGCCGTCGAGTGCGATCGGCCAACGCTCGGCGTCGTCATCGCACGCTCGCGCGCAGAGATCGAGAATCGCTCGCTGTGCGGGGTGCTTCGCCTCACGATAGCCGGCAACATCGGCGCCGAGGAGTTGCGTCAGCGCAAGAATTCCCGCATGCTTTCCGGAGCAATTATCGTGCACCGAACTCGGCGCGACCCCGGAGCGAATCAATTCGTGGGCGCTGCTTTCGTCGAGCGGAAGATGCGTACCGCACTGCAACGCCGACTCATCGAGATCGATTTTATGCAGGATCGAACGAACCGCAGCGACATGGAACGGTTCGCCGCTGTGCGAGGCCGACATGACGGCGATCTCTTCCATCGTCAGCCCGAATGCCTCGCGCACGCCGGCCGCAACCGCCGTCGCGGCGATGAACGGTTTCGCAGCGGAACGGAGATAGACCGGGCGATCGATCGCTCCCATCGCAAAGAGCGTTCGTCCCGATGCGTCGCACGCGCACGCCGCGATGCGATGCCACGACTCGACCGATGCGCCGCGGCGGACTTCGATGGCAGCAACGCCGCCGAGTTCCTCTGCTCCCAATTACGGAGACTCCGCTGCAACGCGTTCGTCGACGACGACCGCTGCGAGTTCGGAGAAGACCGGATTGCTGAGGTATCGCTCGCCGGTGTCGCAACCGATAGTGACGATGCGCTTCCCACGCATCTCCGGACGCGCCGCAATTTCGAGTGCGGCATGGATATTCGCGCCCGCCGAAATGCCGACGAGCAGGCCTTCCTCGCGCGCCGCGCGGCGCGCCATCGCGATCGCCTCACCGTCGGTCACGCGCACGATCTCATCGTAGATTGCGGTATCGAGAATCGGCGGGATAAAGCCCGTGCCGGTTCCCTGGATTTTATGCGAGCCGGGTTCGCCGCCGGAGAGCACCGGCGAGGCATCGGGCTCGACCGCGACGACGCGCACGCCCGGCCGCCGCTCCTTGAGCAGCCGTCCGACGCCGGTTAACGTTCCGCCGGTTCCAACGGCGGCAACAAAGAGGTCGACGCTTCCATCGGTATCGCGCCAAATCTCTTCAGCGGTCGTTCGGTAATGGATCTCCGGGTTCGCTGGATTCTCAAATTGCTGCGGCATGAAGTAGCGCTCCGGCGCACTCTCGCGGATCGCCGCCGCGCGCGCGATCGAGCCTTTGATGCCTTCGCTCCCCGGTGTTAGTACGAGTTGCGCGCCGTAGGCTTTCAGCAGGCTCCGACGTTCGATCGTCATTGTCTCCGGCATTACGAGGAGAATCGGATAGCCTTTTGCAGCTGCGACAAAAGCGAGCGCGATTCCGGTATTCCCGCTCGTCGGCTCGACGATGGCCATTCCGGGGCGCAGGCGACCATCGGCCTCCGCCGCTTCGATCATCGCGATGCCGATACGATCTTTCACCGAGCCCGCGGGATTAAAGGATTCGACTTTTACCAGAACCTGTCCGGGCAGATCGGCATTCAGCCGCGGGATCCGCACGAGCGGCGTGTTGCCGAATGTATCGACAATCGAGTCATAGATACGAGCCATAGTTCCACCTTCAACGCGCAAGAACGGACGAGCGTTGCACCGAAGCGCCTTCGGCGTATGTTCGCCAAGCGCGACGCAAGTCTCTACCTGCCGACGCTCGATCTCTGGGTCGATGCATCGCGACGCCGCGAGCGTAGCTATGTCTCCCACGCTCACTCCGACCATGCCCGCGAGCACGACGTCGTCATCTGTACCCCCGAGACGGCGGCGCTCTGCGCGGTGCGTTTCCGCTCGCGCAAGCGCAGCGTATTTGAAACCCATCGCTTCAACGAGCCGTGGGAGATCGGCGAGCATCGCCTGACGCTCTTCGCCGCCGGGCACGTGCTCGGAAGCGCACAACTGCTCGTTGAAGGTTCGTCGGGAAGGCATGTCTACACCGGCGATTTCAAACTCGCGCCATCGCGAACCGCCGAAGCGACCGAGATCAAAGCCGCTGATGTTCTGGTGATGGAATGCACCTTCGGCTCGCCGCAGTACGTCTTTCCGCGACGCGAGGAGATCGAGGCAGAGATTGTCGGTTTCGCGCGCGCGGCACTTGAGGACGACGCGACGCCGATCTTCTACGCCTACTCCCTCGGGAAGGCGCAGGAGGCGATGGCAATCCTCGGTGCGGCGGGAATCCCGATCCGCCTGCATTCGGCGGTCGCGAAGATCGCCGAGGTCTATCGCGCATGCGGCGTGGCGTTGCCCGAGGAAGTGCACGATGATGTCGTCGGCGGCTTTGCCGAGATTCGCCCGCCGGGGCGATCGAACGCGCCGCCGCGCGCAGGCCGCACGCGAACTGCCATGCTCACCGGTTGGGCGATCGACCGCAGCGCGCGCTATCGCTATGGAGTCGACCGAACGTTCGCGCTCTCCGACCACGCCGACTATCCATCATTGCTAAAAACGATCGAACTCGTACAGCCACGCAAAGTTTTGCTCGTCCACGGCCGCGAAGATTTCACGCACCGGCTGCGACGGATCGGCATCGATGCCGAGTATCTCGAAGAGCACGCGCAACTATCGTTTTTTTAGGAGCGCACGCCGCATGCTACTCCCCGATATCCCAGAGCAAGCCAAGATCTTTTTCCGCAAAAGAACGGAACGCGATGAGCAATTACGATTTGTGGCAGCGGGGAAAAGGACGACTGACTGCCGAGCAAAAGTACCCTTGCTGATTATTGCCGACTGAATGGTGGCGGCAAGGTGCCCTCCGACGCACCAGACCAAGAAAATGTGTCCCCACCCCGTCTTCTTGTAAAGGGGCTCTACGAGGCGATTGGTGAATCGAGCCCCCTATGAAGTCTTCACCGGAAGATCGCCAGTACAGTTCAGCCAGCACCCTGATCGAAGGCTCCCGAACGATTGGGATCCCGCTTTTTGTAGTCCTGACTGTCGTGGCCATTTCAATAATCGTTGCTCTAGCCTTACGCCTCAACTCACGCTTCGACGCAATGTCAGGATGGGGGAGCTGGGTGGGCATTTTTGTAAGCGGCTTGGCCCTCCTCGGAACCTCTTATGCCGTCCTTACACAAATCCGACAAAGCGAAACAACCAGTTGGAGCATTGCCCTTTCACGCCTTGGGCAGTTGTACGATCAGGCTCTTGTCAACAGTGATTATGCACAAATGCTTGTTGAGCCCTCGTCGCCCAGTATAGATACGCCGCCGCTTTATCCGCCGCACTCACTGACGGCAGAACAACGAGTATGGTTGGGCAGTCTATGCCTTGCGTACGAACAAATTTTTGTTGCCACGCTAAGTTTAGGAGTTGAATCGCGGCGCGTGTGGCAAATTTACTTGGCTAACCAACTGAACAAACCAACATTGAGAGCGCATTTTTGTAGAGACGCCTTTACGTCAAAAGATTATCATCACGCGTTTTGGGAGTTCGTGCGGGGGCGAAAAACTCGCAAGGGATATGTCAACGGTGCCGTGGCAAGCATTTTCTTCGAGACGTATCAACTTGCGCCGCTCGAACAGCCTTTTACACTGGATGCCCCACTTATACACGGCACACTCGAAGCGCGCGCTGTCGTGGATGAGGACATGCCTTTTTGGATGGCGCTCTATTCTGATCCAGAAGTTCGCAGGCAAATGTACGCTGCTCCTATCGACTCATTAAGTGAGTTCAAGTCTTTTTTGAGAAAACGAACTGTTTTTACGGTTTTTCAAAACGCCCAGCGAATCGGCGGGTTTACTATAACCCGTGAAAGCCAATTTATGGGCACATTCGGATTCTTGGTTCATCCAAACGAGCGCGGGAAATCATACGGCGGGCAAATCATGATGCTTTTAGAAAAACAAGCCATTCAAATGGGTCTAAAAACACTTCGCGCTGATGTTTACGACGACAACGTTAGGTCCATTAAAAATTTAGAGAAAAGCGGATTCAGGCGATTCATCTGGATGGAAAAAAACCTCTAACGCGGTGGCTGCGCTATTAGAAAACAAATAATTGCCATTATCGCCTTCCTGGCGATCATATTGTTGTGGAGTCCGAGTTACTTATTGATGAAGTACCAGGGCGCCGACATTTCTCCCTGGTCAGCATACGCACTACGACTGGCGGCGGGGAGCATTATTTTATTGCGCTATTTTCGCCCTGGTGCGATACCGTGGAGAAAGGCGAGCATCGTTGCGGTCTTCTTAAATCTTATTCCAGGCGTGATAATGTATAGCAGCGTCAATCTGCTTACAACAGGTTTTGTTGCGGTTTGCTTCGCTGGGACTCCAATGGCTGCCGGCATTATTAGAGCACTTCTGAAAATGGAAAATTTCGGCATCGTCATGGGCCTTTGTTCTACCGCTGCGATTTTCGGTGTTTATTTGATGGTTCAAGGATCGCACTCAATTGCAACGCAGCCGTTAGCAATGGCTATTTGTATCGGCGGCGTAATATCGTATGCGGCTGGATATGTGCTTTTAGAACGGTGGTCCAGAGGCGGAGGGGCAATGGTGCCCGTGAGCTTGATTTCCTTAGCTGCCCTTAGCCCGGCGCTTGTGCTCCCTCCTCATCCTTCCCTCGGTTCAATCGGCGTTGGTATTACCCTTGGAATCGCTGTCACGGGCTTTGGAAGCTTGATATTTGGGTATTTAGTCGTGACGATCGGTGCAGAGAGAACTGCCTATACCGACGTAATTATTGGCGCGCTGGCGCTCCTTCTCGGCGGCTGGTTTGGCCGCGAACCCTTGACCTGGTACACCTTGGGGGGCGCATCTTTCGTTCTTTTGGCCGTTTTAATGCGATTCCTAATTCCGCGAACTTCAAAACGCAAAACGGGCGCCTCTGATGGTTTTGAATCAATTATAGCGTAACCGTTTGCCCGTTGTTTTTACGCTCGCCACAGCTCGGTTCTTTTTTGGGCGAAATTTCGGCTCGATGATGCAGACTAGTTGTACCCCTCGATCGCCTTCGGCTTTCTCCAAAAATGCGGCGTTCTTGACGCAATAAAACGCGGCGAAGTCAGGTGGCGAATAGCAGTTGAGCGGCTCATTCAACTCACTATCCAGACATCGCGCTCAATGAAAACGACGGCGCGCTATTCTCCGATATCCCAGAGCAAGCCAAGATCTTTTTTCGCAAAAGATCGGAAGGCAATCAGCGTCTCGGTCGACTCGATTCCCTCGAGTGCACTCATGCGTTCGGTGACGAGATCGTTGAGTTGCCCGTGCTCGCGTACGCGCGCAATCGCAACGAGATCGAAGGGTCCGGCGACGGAGTAGACCTCGGCGATGCCGTCGATGGCGAGGAGATCGTCGGCGATCGATTTCAGACGTGGGCGCTCGACGTTCATGAGGATGAAAGCGGTAACCATGGCGCTCCGTTTCGACGAAGCGCTCGGAAGCCCCGGCCGCGGCTTCCCTCAGCTAGCGGCGGGTAAAACGGTGCGAGCGCTCCTCGCGGATTCGCGCTGCCGTGGAGGCAGCGTCGAAGCCGGTGGGGCGCTCTTTTTTACCGTAGAGTGCGGCGCGCAGTCGCGCGCTTGCAATGATTGAGAGCAGCAGCATCGCGGTGAGCGCGAACAGGAGACGCCCCGGGATATTCAACGCCGAGAGGCTCGCGAGGATCACCGCGAGCAGGGCGAGCCGCGTCTCCCAGCGTTTCACCCGTTTTTAAAGCGGGCCACGCGCTTTTCGTTGTAGGCGGCGATGCCTTCTTTGGCGTCACCGCTCTTAAAGAGCAACGATTGCAATTCGCGTTCGAGGGTCAGCCCGGCTTCCAACGGCATCTCTGCGCCGCTTTGGACCGCGCGCTTGATATGTCCTACCGCCATCGGAGCCTTGTTCGGCGTGCAGAACTGTCGCGCATACGCGAGCATCTGCTCGCGAAAACTCGCGGCATCGCCTTCGATGATCTCGTTGACGATTCCCCAATCGGCGGCTTGTTCGAAGCTAAAGGTCTTTCCGGTCACCATCAGTTCAATCGCCCGCGATTTCCCGACAAGTCGGGCAAGACGCTGCGTGCCGCCGGTGCCGGGAAGAACGCCGAGCGCAACCTCGGGGAGACCGATTTTCCCTGCGTCCTTCCGCGCGATGCGGATGTCGGCGGCCATTGCAATCTCCATACCGCCCCCGACGCAGTGCCCGTTGAGCGCTGCGATCACCAGCTTCGGCGTCTGCTCCAAACGCGAGAGCGTTTCGTTGGCGTGCAGGCAGAACATATACTTAAATTCCGGCGTTACCGAATTGAGCATTGCGATATTCGCGCCCGCTGAAAAGAATTTTTCGCCCTTCCCGATGATGAGAATGACCTCGACGTTGGGATCGAAGCGCGCGTCGACGAACGCTTCGTCGAGTTGACGCATCATTTCGTGCGTGTAGGTATTTGCCGGCGGGTCATCCATCTCGACGACGGCGATATGCCCGTCAACGTGATAGTTGATGACGCGCTTACCGTCGAATGCGCGCTCCTCGCGGCCGAAAGGGGTGCTCTGGGTTGCGCTGCCGTTTCCGCTCATCGTTCGTTCTCTTTTCTTTCTTGACGTGTGAGGTGCGTTGAATTATGCGCGGAGGTCGCCCTTAGCGGCGATCCACGATGGGTCTTTGAAGTATTCCTTGAGCAAGCGATCGTCGGCGGGCGACGGGAGGACGCTCGCTTCATACGCCTTCCATTCTTCTTCCGAGAGCGTCCGACCGTCGGTCGAGAAATGCCGATCCGCATACTGCCCGATCTTCCGATTGAATTTCATATCGGGAACGTAGAGTTTCTTCTCACTAACATTGACGTCGTTCACGCGTTGCACCGTCTGAACGACTTCGTCGTAGAACTGCTCGCGCGCGCGTTCGTTGAGCGTCTCTTTATCGGCTCCGCCGTCAAGCTTATCTTCGTCGACACGCCCTTTGATGCCCCAGGTATAGGCCCATTGCGCCGAGCCGGAGTGATCGGTGCCGAAGAGATCGAGCGATCCCGAGATCCACTTATTGTAATATTTTTGCTGGATTTCCACCGGAATAACGCCGGCTTTCGCAATGCGGCGCAGGCCCGAGATGCCGGTGCCCATGTGGAAGCTCTCCTCCCGCAGCATCGGGCCCATTGAAGCAGCGAGCGGAGCGAATGCCGAATGTGAGAGCATCGTCAACTGAAACTTGCCGTCACGATCCATAAAATTCGTGTACGCAAAGAAGTCGAGCCAGTGCGTCACATCTTCGTTAAACGCATTGAGCAAGCGGTTCTTTTTCCCGAACGCGCGCCGCTCGAGCATCTTCTGCGCTTCGATCCTGCCTTCACTCCCGAACTGTTCGACGAGGAGATGGCACATTTGATAACCGTGTCGCGTCTCTTCGACCATAATGCGCACGAGTGCGGCGAGGTCGTACTCCGTCGGCGCGTTATTCACCAGGAAACGTTGCTGCTCGTTCGAAGCAAACTCCGTATCGCCCTGATAGACGATCATATTCAACGCTGCATCGCGCATGCGCTGGTCGGGAATCTCGGTCACACGCTCCCAACGGCGCCCGCCCTTAAAATCACCGAAATAGATCTCGGAGGTCGGCAATTCACCGTACTTTGCCTCGAAGCGATACCCCGGCATAAACCGTTCGATCAGCTCACGATCCAACCCAATGTCGTTCTGCCATGACTGAAGCAGGTCGATCCAGTCGTCAAAAGTCGAGATTCGCGCAGCCATACACCCTCCGGCAAGGACTATTGTGACAAAAGAATCGCATACCGTGCAAGAAGTGATATACGATAAAAGTCTCACCAGAGAGGTTTCGCGCCCGAATTCCTTCATTTTCAATATCTTCGGCGATATCGTGACCCGACGCGCCGGCGATCAGCGGGTCGCGCTCGCAGGGCTCGTCCGCCTGATGGATGCCTTCGGCGTCTCCGAAGCCGCCGTCCGCCAGTCGGTCTCGCGCCTCGCCCGGCAAGGTTGGCTGCGAGCGGAGCGCAGCGGCAACCGTGCCTTCTACAGCGTGACCGAACGGGGTCGGCGACGCATCGAGGAGCTGAGCCCGCGTATTTACGGCCCGTTGGTGGACTGGGACGGTCTCTGGCGCATGCTCGTCTACTCCATCGACGAACGGCTTCGCGACCGTCGCGACCGCCTACGCAAGGAGCTCGCCGTCCTCGGCTGGGCGCCGCTGGCAACCGCGACCTGGATCTCCCCGAACGGCGACCTCGCCGCCGTCGCAGCGGCCGCTCGCGAGGCGGAGGCGAGCGAGAGCATCGCGATCTTCGAAAGCTCGCATCGCGGACCGGACACCGACGCCGCGCTCGTCGCCCGCTGTTGGGACCTCCCTGGGATCGCCGCCGCCTACCAGCGATTTACCGAACTCTATCGGCCGCGATTGAGCGTGGAGCGGAGCGAGCACCGCTTCGGCGAGCGCGAAGCATTCGTCGAGCGGCTCTGGCTGGTCCACGATTATCGCAAATTCACCTACGTCGACCCCGCACTGCCGAGCGTGCTGCTTCCCGCACATTGGCCCGGAAGCGTCGCAGCGGCGATCTTCCGCGAATACTACGCGCTACTGCACGATCGCTCGAATCGCTTCTTCGATCGGAACGCTCGTCCGTGAGTTCGATCTTCACACACTACCCGGCACTGGTCGTGGAATTCGGGGCCGCGGCGGTGCTCGTCGCAGCGATGCTCGCGCGAGCGCTCTCGCGACGCTTCGGTATTCCTTCAATCATTACGTTACTCTTGGTCGGCCTCGCTCTCGGCCCCAGCGGCCTCAACTTCCTCCATCTCGACCTCGCTGCGCCGGCGACGAGAGCGTTACTCTCGCTCTGCGTGGTCATCGTGCTCTTTGAAGCGACACTCCGCATCGATATCGGAAGGCTGCCGAAACGCCCGCTCTTTTTGCTCGTCATCGGCGGCGCGGGCATCACGCTGCTGGTGATACCGCATCTTGCCCGCGCATTCGGGCTCTCGACGATCGTCGCGGCGATGCTCGCATCGGCGTGTATCGTCACCGGCCCAACCGTTACCGGGCCGCTGCTCGCGCGATTGCGGCTGCGCCCGGAGCTGCGCCATCTCCTCGAATCGGAGGGAATTCTTCTCGACGCGATGGGCGTGATCGTCGCGGCCGCGACCTTCACTTCGTTCACCACGCGCGAGCGCGGCCCGTTTCTCACCGCACTAGCGACAATAGAACGACTCGGTTCCGGCGCCATCGTCGGCCTCGTTATCGGTTCGATCGGGCTCTTCTTGCTGCGCCGTTTTGCTCGGTCGTGGTCGAGCGATGTTACGAAACTCTTGCTGCTTGCGTTGGCATTCGGCGCCTATGCGCTCGGCGAGTTCGTCGCGCAAGAGAGCGGCTTGACCGCGATCATCGCGTGCGCATTGATCGTCGATTTTCGCGGCCTTCCCAGCGAACGATTGCTTCGTTCGTACAAAGAAGATCTCTCGATCCTCGCACTCTCGACGGTCTTCGTGCTGCTCGCATCGCAGATTCGGATCGCTTCGGTGCTTCCACTCGTCGGCGTCGGTGCGGCGATCTCGGGAACGCTCGTACTCCTCCGCATTATCGTCGTCGCCTTTGCAACGGCGCGTTCGACGCTCAACATTCGCGAGCGTATCTTTGCCTGCACCGTCTTTCCGCGCGGCATCGTCGCCGTCTCGCTAGCAACCTACTACGCAACACAACTCACGGCTTGGGGCTTCCGCGGCGGCAACCGCTACTCCGAGGTGCTCTTTGTCGTTATCGTGTTCACGGTCTCCGTCTCGTCGGCGCTCTCGATCATCGCGTCGCGCGTGCTGAAGCTGCGCCGACCCGTCGTCGTCCTCGCCGGCATCGACCCCGCAAGCACCGAGCGTACGCGCAAGTTGGAGGAAGAGGGCTACGTCGTCGTCCTCGCCGACACCGACGAAGCGAGCGTTGCCTTCGCGCGATCGCAGGACTGCGATGCGGCATTTATCGAGTCCGAGAGTCGCATCGGCGAATTGCTCCGCGAGCGCGGTGCCTCGGTGCTCCTCGACGACGGGAATCCGCGCTGGGCGCGGCTCGGCAAGGGACTCCTGCCGCCCCACATCTCACGCGTTCTCCCGATCGGCGATGCGAACGAGAGGAAGCCGCAGCCCGGATAGCGCACTTTGGACGGCTATGCCACGACCGTTTATCATCGCCGGCGCGCTGCTCGCGCTCGCGCTCTCCGTTGTCGCCTGTAACTCCAATAATGGGCTGGCCGCTTTTTCCACGCCGACGACGGCGCCGACGACGGCGCCGACCGCGAACCCCGCGGTTACCACTGCGTTCGTGAAAGTCATCGTTTCAGCGACGCCGGTTCCCAATGTCGGCGTCTCACTCTGCACTAGCGGCGGCTGCGCGGTTCCCGCCAACGTGCTCCAGCAACTGACCACCAATGCCTCCGGAGAGGTCGAATTTACGGCGATGACTCCGGGAACCGTCTACTGCTTCTTCACGCAGTCGACGGCATCGGGTGCAACGACCACCTATCAACTCTGCACGTCGAACTGGCAGAGCACCTCCTCTGCCAATCCGCTGACGCTGGGGAATTAGCCCCGCGGCCCGCGCGCCGCAGCTATACGCCGAACGGATTCATCGCGCGCTCTCCGATTTGGAGCAGCGCGCTTTTCGTTTCGCTATAGAGCGAGAGCGTATCGGCCGAAAGATCGCGTCCGTATCCTGAGGACTTGTAGCCACCGAACGGAACGCCCGGGAAAACGGAGTAGGGCGCATTGACCGCGACGGTGCCGCTCCGTAGCGCGCGGACGACGCGATGGGCGCGCCCGACATCGCGCGTCCATACGCTCGCGGCGAGCCCATAATCGGAATCGTTCGCCATCGCAATCGCTTCGCGTTCATCGCGAAAGCGTGAGAAGACAACGACCGGCCCGAAAATTTCCTCGCGCGCGATGCGCGTGCTTGGATCGGCTTCGAAGGCCGTCGGCTGCCAGAACATCCCTTCGGAAAACTCGCCATCGATCTGCGCCGCCTTTCCGCCGAAAATCAGGCGCGCACCATCTTCGATTCCGAGCGCGCAATAGCGTTCGATTTTTTCGAACTGCTCGCGGAGCGTGATCGCACCGATCTGCGTCTGTGGGTCGAGCGGATCGCCTTGACGCAGCCCGGCGCTTCTTGCGGCAAACATCTCGAGAAAGCGATCGTAGACCGATTCGTGGACGAGTACGCGCGAGCGCGCTTCACAAGCCTGACCGCTGTTGTAATAGATTGCATAGATCGATGCGGCGACCGCGGCGTCGATATCGGCATCGTCGAAAACCAGCGTCGGCGATTTTCCGCCGAGCTCCAACGTCACGCGCTTGAGCGTCTGTGCAGCGGTTGCCGCGACGATCCGTCCCGTCTGCGTGCTGCCGGTAAACGCGATCTTGTCGACGCCCGGATGTTCGACGATCCACTGCCCGAGTTCGCGCCCTTCACCGGTGACGACGTTGAGAATGCCTTCGGGGACTCCGCACTCCAGCGCAATTTCACCGAGCGCGAGCGCCGTTAACGGTGTCGCAGGCGCCGGTTTGAGCACCACGGCGCAGCCGGCGGCGAGCGCCGGTGCGACCTTCCAACTCGCGAGCAGGAGCGGAAAATTCCAGGGGACGATCGCGCCGACGACGCCGACGGGTTCGCGCAACGTGTAGGAAAGATAGCTCGGGAGCGGGCCGGAGAGCGTTTGCCCGCCGAACGTTAAAATCGCCCCGGCATAAAATTCGAAGCAGTCGACGATCGCGCCGATCTCGCCTTTCGCAGTCGCCGATGCTTTTCCGTTATCGCGAATCTCCGACTCCATAATCGAACTCGCCATCTCACCGATGCGCGCTGCCATTCGATTGAGTATTTTTGCGCGCCGTGATGCGGGCATTCCCGACCACTTCCCGGCGTCGAACGCGGTGCGGGCGGCGGTGACTGCGGCATCGCAATCGGCCTTCGACGCATCGGCAATGCGTGCGAGTTCTTTCCCGGTCGCAGGGTTATAGTCGATGTAACTGCGCTCGCTCTCGATCCATTTTCCGCCGACGAGCAGTTTTGTTGCGCGCTCCGTGCCGTTCATTTCGAGGCCATTCCTTCGAAGATCGTCGCGATCCCTTGTCCGACACCGATGCACATCGTTGCCAATCCGTAACGCGTCCGCCGTCGCCGCATCTCGTGGAGCAGCGTCGTCACAATTCGCGCGCCGCTTGCACCGAGGGGGTGACCCAGCGCAATCGCTCCTCCGTTGACGTTGACGCGCGCAGAATCGAGCCCGAGCCGAGCGACGCAGGCAAGCGATTGCGATGCAAACGCTTCGTTGAGCTCGACGAGATCGATCTCATCAATGCGCAGCCCGGCCGCGCGCAACGCTCGCTGCGTCGCGGGAACCGGCCCCACGCCCATGATCTCGGGCGAGACGCCGGCGACACCGGTCGAACGAATCCGCGCGAGCGGTTGCATCGCGTGTCGTTGCGCAAATTGCGCCTCGACGAGTAAGAGCGCAGCGGCGCCGTCGTTCATTCCCGAGGAGTTCCCGGCAGTCACCGTACCGCCTGGGCGAAATGCGGGAGCGAGCGCTGCGAGCCGTTCGTAGCGCGTATCCGGGCGTGGATGTTCGTCGCGCGTTACCGATCGCTCGCCCTCACGCGCAGCGATTGTTACCTCGACGATCTCATCGTCGAATGCGCCGCGCGCAACCGCTGCCGCGCATTTTTCTTGCGACGCAAGTGCGAAACGATCTTGCGCCTCACGCGGTATCCCGTCGAGATCGGCGACACGTTCGGCGGTTTCACCGAGCGAAATCGTCCACTTCTCCGGCATCTTCGGGTTCACCATGCGCCATCCGATCGTCGTATCATAGAGCCGCGCGTCGCGCGCAAAGGGTTGCGCGTTCTTCGGCAGCACGTAGGGCGCTCGCGTCATCGATTCGACGCCGCCGGCGACGATCGCCTCGCATTCGCCCCACGCAATCGCATGCGCGGCGCTGTTGATCGCTTGCAAACTCGAGCCGCAGAGCCTGTTGAACGTGACGCCGGGAACCTCGACCGGCAACCCGGCAAGCAATCCGGCCATCCGCGCGAGATTACGATTATCCTCGCCGCTCTGGTTTGCCGCTCCGAAATAGATGTCGCCGATCTCCGCCGGATCGACTTTCGTGCGCTCGAGCAACGCGCGCACCGCCGTCGCGGCGAGATCGTCCGGACGCACGCCGGCGAGCGCGCCGCCGAGTCGACCGATCGGCGTGCGTACGGCATCGACCACCCAGACCTCGCGCGCGCTCATTCCGTCTCCCCTTCGCTTCCGGCGTCGCTTCCATCCTCGGCGAGCGGCGTACCGTCGGGGAGTTCGCCCTCTTCGTCGATATCGAGCAACCAGAGCGAGCGATGCGGGCCGAAGTCGGGGCCGTACTCAGCGGCAACGGCGCGCAAGATGCGCGCAATGCGCGCTCCGCCGATCTCGCGCCCCCACGCGATCGGGCCGAGCGGATAATTCGTGCCTAAGCGCATGGCGAGATCGACATCTTCGGCACTCGCAACATCCTCGTGCACCGCGATCACCGCCTCGTTGACGATCGATCCGACGAGTCTTCCGAGAACGAGCCCGGGCGAAGAGGCAACGAGAACAACCCGTTTGCCGAGCCGTTCGAAGAACTCTTGCGCGAGCGCAAGCATATCGTCGTCGAGTTCGTCGTGGTCGACGATCTCGATCGCGCGTTGCGAAACGAAGAGCCCCAAAATACCGTAGCCGATAAAACGCTCGGGATGGCGCGCGCGCTTGAACAACGCTTTGCTATCGGTACTATAAGCATCGAAAAAGATCGCGCAACTCGCATCGAGGAGCCCTTCGATCTCTAGGAGGGCCTCGATACGGTCGGTCGTTCCATCCCCGGCATCGAAGGCGATACTCACCGAAGAGTCGATGTCGACGAGAAATTCATCGTTCTCGATGCGATCGATCGATCCGAAGGCGGCCTCCGCTTCGCTTGCAAGGTCGTCGGCGAGCGCGCCGAAGCCCAGCACGCAGATGCGCTCGTCGAACGTTTCTTCGTCGGCACGCTCCGGTGGCTCGACCGATCGCGGCGGACGCTCGCCGAGCTCGTAGTTGTAGAAGCCTTTCCCGCTCTTGCGGCCGTGCGCGCCGGATTCCACGAGAGCGACCTGCGATTCAACCGGTTCGAAGCGCGGAGCGCCCGTTCGTTCGTAGAGCGAGCGGCTCGTCGCTAAATTAATGTCGAGACCGATGAAGTCCATCAGCGCAAAGGGACCCATCGGAAAACCGATTCCAAGCGCGAGTTCGTCGATCTCCTCGACCGTCGCGACGGCGTCGTTCTCGGCACGTAACGCTTGCAGATAGAACGGCCGAGCGACGCGATTGACGATAAAGCCCGGCGTGTCGCTCGCCTCAACCGCCGTTTTTCCCAACCGCTCGGCGAGTGCGCGAACGCGTTCGACGGCGTCGTTATCGCTCGAATCGGTAAAAACCACTTCGACCAACGGCATCTGCTGCGGTGGATTAAAGAAGTGCATGCCGACGAATCGCTCCGGGCGATGCAAGCCTTTTGCCAGCTCGGCGAGAGCGAGCGAGGAGGTATTCGTCGCGACGACCGCATCCGGTGCGAGCGCCGCCTCCATTGCTTGCAGCGTATCGCGCTTGAGCGTGAGGCGTTCCGGAACGGCTTCCAACGCAATCTGCGCGAGGCTCTGCGCGGGAACCGCTTCCAGTAATTGAATCGATGTGCCGGCGATCCGTTGGGCCGCTCGCGCTCGAGCGGCTGCATCGGTCTCGACGAGTTCGACATTTTCACCGCGCTCTGCGGCGAGCAGGGCGATGCCGAGGCCCATCGTACCGGCACCGACAACAAGAAACGTACTCTCCATATCGGCCCCATTCGAGCAAGGGCTTCGCAAAGCCCCGTCGCACCTACCCGGCATGGATCGTCCGCACTGGAAACGCCTCAGGAGCACCTACCTCATCGACTCGACCTACCTGAAAATTCGTCGAGACGAGATCGAACTTCCCAATGGAACCGTGCTCCCCGATTATTACATTCGCGAAGCGCGAGGCTTCGCCATCGTTATCGCTCGCACCACGACGCAGCGCTTTCTTGCAATCGATCAGTACCGCTACGCATCCGACGATGTAGGGCTCGAGTTCGTCGCCGGATCGTTAGAGCACGATGAAGAGCCGTTGCATTGTGCGAAACGCGAGATGCGCGAAGAGACGGGGTACGATGCTCCAAGCTGGCAACTGCTCGGGGAATTTCGCCCCGACCCCGTGCGCTCGACCTCCATTGCGTATCTCTTCTTCGCCGACGGCGCCCATCGCGTCGCCGACCCGAACCTCGAGCCGACCGAGCAGATCGAAGCGGCCGAGCTATCGCTCGAAGAATTGTTCGCGGCCGTGCGCGATCGCCGCATGCACGCCGGGCCCTCGCTCTCCGCCTTTTCGATCGGTTTGGCACACGGCGTTTTTTAGCCGTTGCGTTCGGGGAACCGCAACGCGCGCGCCGCACGCGCGAGTTCGCCGATGCTGCCGAAAGGATAGCAATGCTCGGCGGTTGCTGCGATGACCTGCGTCGATGATGGACGCGCACCATAGGCACCGATTGCATCACGACAATCGCGCGTGAGGATATTGAGACCGCGCGAATAGGGAGTCGCCGCGGGGACGACGATCAACTCGCGCGCCGATAAAAATGCGGGAACGCTGCGTTCGCCGCCAAGGACAACGCTTGGATGAAGGTGCCCGATAATATGGCGGAATCCACCGATCCGCGGGTGATCTCCGTGATGGAGCAGCATGCCTGCGCGTTCGATCTCCTCGACGGAATCGCCGAGCAACGCGCTCCCGCGCGTCGGCCCTTCATGATTACCTGCAACGACGATTAGCGAGCAGATACTCCGCAAATGCCGCATCGCGGCAACGACACGATCGCCGGCAGCATCGCTGAGGCGGGAATGGTGGAGGACATCGCCGAGCAAGACGAGTTCGCGCGCGCGATGGGCGTCGATCGCCGTTGCGATGCGTTGCAAGCTCTCGTCGAGGCTCCACAAGGGGAGCGCACCGCCGATCGCTTCTTCGTAGCCGAGGTGGAGATCGGCGACGACGATCGACGCGGAGCTTTCCAACCACAGCAATCCGCCGGCGAGCGCGGTCGCGCCGTCGCCGAGCGAGAGAGCGAGCGCGCGCGGCCCCGCGGTCACGGAGCGATCGCTCCCGCAAGATAGGCGAGCACCCGTTCGTGGAGTGCATCGACCAACTCGCTGCGGTCGGCGACCGCGACATCGTCGCCGAACGATGACGTGAGGATCCCAAAACTCATCGGCGATGCGACCGGAGGGTGCAGGATGCGCGGCGGAGCGAGCAACGAGGCACAAAAGTTCCGCGCGCGTTCCGCATCGAGAACATCTTCGCAGACGCTGCGAAACGCTTCGCGCACGAGCGGGAAGCGAGCATCTTCGCGAACGAGTCGATCGAGAATACGGCCGCTGTTCCAACGGAGCGAGGAGGCGCGCAGCGAACGGCCGTTCGCGCGCCGCAGCACCAGGAGTCCGGTGTTGGCGACGTAGCGGAAATGCGTTCGCAGGAGCGTCGAGCCGAGTAGCCCCTCGCGCAGGTCGCCATCGAAGCCCTCCTCCTCGAGCAGCCGTTCCCACTGCGCATCCTGCAAGCGCGTTCGCGGGGGGAGTTGCAGCATGATTCCCAGATCGTCGGTGAGGATCCGCACCGAACCGCTCGCAATGCGCGCAATGCGCGTCGCTGCGACCCGCGCAAGCGCCTCGTTCGCTTTTCGCCCGATTCCCGTCAGTACGACCGCGCTTTGCAATCCATCGAGGTGGTAGATTTCGACGATCGGGCGATCTCGCCGCGGTATCGCGCTCACCGCAAGCTGTTGTTCGATGTAGGCGACGACCCGCTCGCGAAGATCTTCGCTCAGTCCATACCGCCGCTCCAGCCAGACGGTGGCTTCGAAGCGCTCTCCCGCCGTTATGCGATCTGCGACCCCGACCCGCAACCGCTCGATCTCATCTGCGAGCGGCGTTTCAATGCCGCGAATATTCGAGTTCCATTGCGGAACCGTCGGTCGCCCGCGATGCGCGCGCGTCGTAATACCCGAGCGATCGATCGATTCGACCCGCACCGTGCGTCCTTCAAGAACGAAGATATCGCCGACGCGCAAACGGTCGACGAAATCCTCTTCGAGTCGTCCGAAGGACCGCTCTCCGGCGATGCGGACCGGTACGCTGCGTTCGTCGGGAATCGTGCCGATGTTTTCAAAGAATGCGGCGCTTGCCTCACGCCCCAAACCCCAGATCGTTCGCCCATCGAATCCGATCCGTCGAACGTGCGCGGGTTCGCCGGCGACGCCGCCGCCGCCGAGATAGGCGGCGCAGGCGAACAGATCCTCGCGCTCCAGCTCGGCGAAGGGCGTCGCGCGCCGCGCGACCTGCATGAGCTCATCGAGGTCGACGCGCCGCTCGGGAACGACGCACGAAACCATCCACTGCGCGAGCACGTCGAGCGGCACGCGTGGAACGGCGATCTCTTCGATCGCAGCATCGGCGATGCAACGCCGCGTCGCCGCCGCCTCGATGATGTCGTCGCGATCCTGGGCGAGAACGACGCCGCGCGCGATATCGCCGGGGCGGTGCCCGGCGCGACCGATACGCTGCAACGTTGTAACGACGCCGCGCGCGCCGCCGATGAGAAGCACTTGCTCGATCGCCCCGATATCGACACCGAGTTCCAATGATGCGGAGCAAACGACCGCGCGCAGTTCGCCCGCGCGCAATCGCGCTTCGGTGCGATGGCGAACGCTCCGCTCCAGCGCGCTGTGATGCACGCCGATGCGTGCATCGGAATGACGCGGCGCGGCGTCGCCTTCGAGCGTCTCAATCGGAACGCCCTCGCCTTCGAGGAGGCGCAACTCGTAGGCGATGCGCTCGGTCTGGCTGCGCACGTTGGTAAACACGAGCGTCGTACCTGCGCGATCGATCGCCGAGGCTGCGCTGCGCGCGAGCGTCGCTAGCGGAGCCATCGCGCCGGTAAACGGCGCGCGGATATCGAGACGTGTCTCGCGCAAGGCGCGCGTATCGACCACCGCGTAAGGACGATCCGTACCGACGAGATAGCGGGCGGCGCGCTCGATCGGAGCGACACTCGCCGAGAGCCCGATTCGTTGCGCCGGTGCGCGAGTGAACGCTTCGAGTGACTCCAAAAGCAGGCTCAACTGGGCGCCGCGCTTGTTGCCGGCAAGCGCGTGCACTTCATCAAGAACGATGAAACGGATATCGCGCAGCGTCACGCGGTAACGCTCCATCGCCAGCATGAGCGCCAGCGACTCCGGCGTCGTCATCAAGATATGCGGTGGGCGCGAAAGCATGAGGCGCCGCTCTTCCGGTGGGGTATCGCCGGTGCGAACGCCGGTACGCACGAAATGCTCGCGAATGCGCCCGCGACGAACGCGCGCACGCTCTGAATTGGGGCGCTCGAGTAAACCCATTTCCCGCAACGGGCGGCGGACGTTATGCTCGACGTCGTATCCCAATGCTCGGAGCGGCGAAACGTAGAGAGCGAAGGTGCGCGCGAACAACTCGTCGCGATCTCGTCGTTCGGCGAGATCGGAAAAGATCGGCAAAAATGCCGTCAACGTTTTCCCCGTGCCGGTCGGCGAGCAGATGAAAACGTGATGGCCGTCGAGTATTGCCGGGATTCCCTCGCGCTGCGGTGCACTCGCCTCGACGAGCCTTTCCGAGCACCAGCGAGCGACGGAGCCGTGCAGGCGAGCGAAAGAATCTATGGTCGCTTCGGGGCCGTCGAGCCGTCGATCGTCGACGGCTGCACCGGTATTGCGTCAAACAAAAAAACGAGCCGCCGAAGCGGCTTGTTTCCGGAGCCGGCACCAAGCAGTGCACGACCGAACGCGGCACGTGCCGCCGTTGGTCCTCTATGCAAGCGCATTCACCGATTGGCCGAGGCCGATCGATGCGAAGAGCAGCGCGGCTTCGTTCTGGTCGAGATTCTGCGTTGCTTTGAGCAGCGCGACGTTGATGGCGGCGCCGACCGAGCCCGAGGCGGCGCTGGAGAGAGCAGCAATATCCATAGAGACCTCCCGAAACTTTACCTATCTAGTATCGGTAAATCGACACGAACCTTCAAGCCCCTTCCCCGGGAATTCGGCTCGCTGGACAAGGAGTACCCTTCATGAACCCGACCCTCGCGCTCTACCTTCGCCTCACCATCGGCATCGCGGCTCTCTTTATTGCGATCATCGTGGCCTTCGCTCTATTGAAGGTCGCCATCGTCGCCGCGATTCTCGCGGGGGTCGTGCTCGGTGGACTCCTGATCTGGCGCGCGCTCAGCCGCTCCGGGCGTCTTCCGACGCTGCGCTAAAGCAAGCATACGCTCGGTTATCGAGCGAGCAGCGCGCGAATCGCGCGCTCGAGAGCGACCGGTTCCTCGATCATGGGGAGGTGGGCGACCCCCTCGATCTCCACGAGTTCGGCATGCGGAAAGCTCCGCGCGATGTCGCGGGCCTCGGCGATCGGGATAATCGGATCCTCCGCCCCGGCGATCACCGCGACCGGCATCGCGAGCTCCTCGGCAATATCGTGGGCATCGTCGCGCAACGCCATGCCGCGCATCATCGCCGCAAGCCCCGACGGATGATTTTCGCCGGCGATCGCGCGCACGCGATCGAGCAACGCGTCCCGACGTCGCGACGCGATGAGCCGCGGCACGAGTTCGTCGAGTGCTCGTTCGATCGTACCCTGCACTTCAATTTGTGCGGCAAGTTCGCGACGGGAGGCGGCGATCTCCGGCGTATCGGCGATGAGCCGACTGGTGACGAGCGCCAATCTCGCAACGCGAGCATCGTACATGCGCGCGAACGCGAGCGCGACGTACCCGCCGAGCGAATGCCCGACGATCGTCGCGCGTTCGATTCCCAACGCATCGAGTAATGCGGCGAGATCCCCCGCGAGTTGTTCCATGAGGTACGGGCCCGCCGTGCCGTTCGACGCGCCCATGCCGCGCAGATCCGGAGCGACAACGCGATACTCGCCGGCAAGCGCGATCGCCGTTTCATCCCAGATGCGATGCGTGAATGGGAAGCCGTGCAGCAGGACGACGGCGTCGCCGTCACCCCGAACGTCGGCATAGAGATCGATATCGTCGACGACGACATGCATGTTGGTGCGAGCCTTTCAGAGAGGTCAAACGGACTGCGGCGATCCGCGCAGAGGTGGTTGCCATTCGCTTGGAACTGCGACAAAACTTGCATTTACATCCTGCATCGAGTATAAGGAAGGCAATAACCCCGGTCACACGACCGGAGAAAGGACATCGTACAAGAACGATGGCTGTTAAAAAGAGCAAGGCTGCACCGAAACGTGCCGCCAAGAAAGCCGCCCCGAAAAAGGCGGCTCGCAAGGCGCCCGCCCGTAAGAAGGCGACGCGCAAGAAGACCGCCCGCAAAGCGACCGCGCGCAAGAAAACCACCCGCCGCAAGGCAGCGAAGCGCCCGGCCCGCAAGACGGCGAAGCGTAAAACGGCGAAGCGTAAAACGGCAAAGCGCAAAACGGCAAAGCGCGCCACCGCGAAACGCAAGACCACGAAGCGCAAGACCGCGAAGCGCGCGACCCGCAAGGTAGCTCGCAAAGTGAGCAAACCGCGCGCACGGAAAGCGACAGCACGCCGGAAGAAGGCAGCAGCCTAAACCCGGCGTTTTTGTTTTCCGAGGAAACGAGCCGCCCCCCGCGGCTCGTTTTTTTTCTGCAGTACCGCGGCGAGGGCAGCCGCAGCGCGCATGGCGAAGAGTGCCGAGATGCCGCTGATCGTCACGCGCGACCTCCGCAAAGTCTTCCGCAGTGCGAAGCGCTCTCCGGGAGCGCTCGGCGCGCTGCGCGGGCTCTTCTCGCCGGTCTACGAGGATCGCATTGCGGTCGCGGGCGTCTCGATGGAGATAGAACGCGGCGAACTCGTCGGCTATATCGGGCCGAACGGCGCGGGGAAATCGACGACGATTAAAATGCTGACGGGCATCCTCGTTCCCAGCGCCGGCGAGATCGAGGTCGCCGGTATCGTTCCCCACCGCAAGCGCCGCGAGAACGCGCGCAATATCGGCGTCGTCTTCGGACAGCGAACGCAGCTCTACTGGGATCTTCCGCTCATCGATTCTTTCGAATTGCTGCGCGCGATCTACGGTATCCCGACTCCGCACTATCGACGTTCGCTCGATGCCTTCGTCGAGTTGCTCGAGATGGGTGACTTTTTGCGTACGCCGGTTCGTCAGCTCTCGCTCGGCCAGCGCATGCGCGCCGATTTTGCCGCGGCGATGCTGCACGAGCCGCCGATCCTCTACCTCGACGAGCCGACGATCGGGCTCGACGTGGTGGCCAAAGAGGCGATTCGCACCTTCGTCGAGCGCATCAATCGCGAACAGGCGACGACGGTCATCCTCACCACGCACGATCTCGCCGACGTCGAGCGCCTCTGTCGACGCATCGTCCTCATCGACCACGGGCGAATTATTTTCGACGGCCCGATCGAGCGGATCAAAGACGAGTACGGGCGAGAACGGAGGCTTGTGGTGCGATTTACCGAGCCGACATCGGCGCCGGCGATTCCGGGTGCGCGCCTCGAAGAGAGCGACGGCATGACGGCGCGCTTCGTTTTCGACCGCGCCACCCAACGCGCCGATCGCCTGGTGCGCGAGGTCAGCGAGCGATACAGCGTCGAGGATATCGCTATCGAAGAGCCGGAACTCGAAGGAATCATCCGGCACATCTACACGCAAGGCTATGCAGGGGAGGGACGCAGCGCATGATATTCAGCAGCGGCGGAGGGAAACCGAAGATTCATTCCAGCGCCTACGTGGCACCGAGCGCCGTTCTCTCCGGTGAGGTCGTCGTCGGCCCTGATTGCGCGATCTTGCACGGAGCGGTTCTGACCGCCGAGGGTGCGCCGTTGGAGATCGGCGCGCGTACCGTCATCATGGAGAACGCGGTCGTGAAAAGCAGCGGTGGGAAGGCGCTGCAATTCCCGACGCAGATCGGGAAAGATTGCATCGTCGGCCCCGGTGCTTTCGTGGTCGGCGCCCGCATCGACGACGGATGCTTTATCGCTTCCGGCGCGCGGGTCTTTAACGGAGCGCATATGGAGGCCGGAAGCGGCGTCGCGATCGGCGGCATCGTGCACGTCAATGCACGGCTCGCTCGCGGTGCGAGCGTCCCGATGCAGCACATCGCAGCCGGCAACCCAGCGGCGATCTTTGGACCGGAGAAAGCCGCCGAGCTTGCGGAGCGGCTCAACTTCTTCGAGACGGTCTTTAATATCGAGGCCGGTTCCTCGGCGCGCGCGAAAGCCGCGGCCGCCTACTCGCGCTTCCTGCGCGCATTCCACGCTACCGATGCGCGTATCGATAGCGAGCGCAGCACCAAACCGGTCGCGCGCCGAGCCGGCGAGGAGCCGCCGCAGCAGCAGGTCGCCGATGTCGGCGGCGTCGTCGATGCGATGATGCTCGAGCTCCAAGAGATGGAGCAGCGTCGAAAAGAAGCGACCAAAAAACGCCCGCCTTCGTGACCGTATTCGCGCCCTACATCGAGTACGCGCGCAAAGCATTCGCGCGCGAAGCCACCTATCGTATCGAACTGCTCGCCGAGGTCGGGTCGGTGGTGCTCCGCGTCTACCTCTTGCGTTCGCTCTGGACGGCGCTCTACGCGCACAACATCGCGCCGACGGGGCTGCCGCTCCACGCGATGATTACCTATGCGACGGTGGCGATGCTCATGTCGCTCGTTTTGGAGGTTGACGGCACGCGCGTGATTCGCGAAAAATTACGCGAAGGCGGCATCGCGCTCGACCTCATGAAACCGATCGTCGTTCCCTTTGCCTACTTCAGCGACGGCGTCGGCCAAACGATGGTACACGCCCTGGCGATTCTTCCGTCGCTGCTTTTTTCGTTGCTCCTGGTTCATATCGACGTGCCGTCGGCAACGACGCTCGCGGCCTTCGTGCTCTCGTTCGCACTCGGATACGGGGTGAACTTTTTCGTAAACTTCCTCATGAACGGAGTGGCCTTCTGGACGCTCGAGACCTTCGGGCTCCAACTGATCGTGCGCTGGATCTCCGATCTTCTCAGCGGGCAGATTCTGCCGCTTGCGTTCTTCCCCGGGTGGTTCGGGCGCGCGGTCTTCGCGCTGCCGTTCGCGGCGATCTATTCGACGCCGCTGCTCATCTACATCGGCATCATTCCACCGCAGCAGTGGGCGACTGCACTGGTCGTTCAAGCAGCGTGGCTTGTGGCGACCGCCGGCGCATCGTTTCTTCTCTGGCGCGCCGCGGCCCGGCACGTCGTCGTGCAGGGGGGCTAACCGAGATGCTCGCCGCTTACCTGCAGTATTGGAAAATCAATCTTCTCACGATGGCCGAGTACCGCGCCGACTTTTTTATGTGGCTCGGTTTTACGATCGTCTACCACGGGACGGCGCTCGCCGCGCTTGCCGTAACGATGATGCGCTTCCCGTCAATGAACGGCTGGAACCTTCGTGAAATGTTCTTTCTCTACGCGCTTTGGATGACGGCGCACGAACTTCACAACGCACTCTTCTATAACGTCGTCTACGTTCCAGAATATATCCGCGAAGGACGCTTCGACCGGTTCTTCGTTCGCCCGTTCGATACGCTTTTTCAAGTTCTCACCGTTCCCTCGCGCACGTTCCCGGACGGCTTCATTCTCGGTTGCGTGACGCTCGCGATCGCCACCGGGGTTGCGGGAATTCATATCTCGGCGCTAACGATACTCGTCATCGCCGCCGTCGTCTGCGGCGGTGCGGGTATCGACCTCGGCATCTCGCTCTTCGTCGCGTCGCTCTCATTCTGGCTGATTCGCGTCGACACGTTGCGCTGGGCGGTCATGTCGTTAGAGCAAGATTTTACGCGCTACCCGATCAGTATCTACACGCGCGCAGTGCGGATCGTCCTCGCCTACGTCTTGCCGTTTGCCTTCATGAACTATTTTCCGGCGAGCTATCTCCTCGGAAAGCACGATACGGCGTTTGGACTCTCTCCCGAAGTCGGGCTCCTCACGCCGCTGATCGGCCTGCTCTGGAGCGGCATCTCCTACGTATTCTGGAGATTCGGACTCAACCGCTATCAGGGAACGGGTTCCTAGGCTGCGCGAGGTTCCATCGTTACGCGCGTCATCGCGTCACCGCGGCGAATAGCGTCGAGCGTCTCGAATCCGTCAATTAACTGCCCGAAGACGGTATATTGCCCGTCGAGAAAGCGCGCATCATCCAAGCAGATGTAAAACTGCGAGCCGGCAGAATCGGGATGCGAGGAGCGTGCCATCGCCAGGGTCCCGCGCACGTGCGGAAGCGTGCTGAACTCCGCCTTGAGGCGATAGCCGGGGCCACCGGTTCCGTCGCCATCCGGGCAACCGCCCTGAATGACGAATCCCGGTTCGACACGATGAAAATTCAGGCCGTCGTAAAAACCCGCTTGAACGAGTTTGACGAATGCCGCCGCGTGATTCGGTGCGGCCTCCGAATTGAGTGAGAGCAGCATATCGCCCTTCGGCGTTTCGATTCGAACGACGTGCGTGCGTGCCGTTTCTAAGAGCGCATCGCGCTCCTCCGGCTGCGGTGGTGTGGCCATCGATTTTCCCCCCTGGACGGCTCGTGGAACGAACGGCGATTCGATAACCCGATACCCAAAGGCCTCCGCCCGTGCCAATAACGCGAGCTTTTCGTGCCGAGAAAGGCGCTTGAAGCGGGCCTCGGTCGAACGCGCATTCGTCGCGGAATCGGTCTGCCACCAAGCATGCAAGCGAACCGGCGGCGCCCGTCGCGTCGCCTTGGCGGCACGGCCGCGGAGATGCGCGCGCACTCGGCTCGCGAGGTCGTTACTCCAGCCGGTATAGAGCGCGCCGTCGGCGCACTCCAGCACGTAGACGACGGGGGTTCCGCGCTGCGGGATTTGTCGTAGCGAGGTGCAAGTCTGAAGGATGCTTGCACGATCGATCGCCTTTGCCGCCGCCGTTGCCCTCACAGCAACCGCCGCCTCGGCCCCCTCCGTACGCCCCGATCCACGCATTCTCGCTATGGTGCGCGCCGTCTCGGCGAGCCACCTGCGCGCGATCGACGAGAGACTCGTCGGTTTTCGCACGCGCAACGATTTTTCGGAGATCCATTCGACGAAAACGCAGGGCGTTTTCGCGGCGCGCG
Organism: bacterium; assembly: GCA_021790895.1. Lineage (GTDB taxonomy): Bacteria > Vulcanimicrobiota > Vulcanimicrobiia > Vulcanimicrobiales > Vulcanimicrobiaceae > JABEUX01. The sequence continues at coordinate 1,608 of JAJYFM010000002.1, read as the reverse complement.
ATTGGATCGTTGCGCAGTTTCGAAAGATTGCGGCGACGACCGGCGGGCGCATGACGGTGCGTCTCGATACCTACGTGCAGCCGAAACTCAAATACACGCCGCGCGCGGTGACCGAATCGAGCGTCATCGCGACCTTACGCGGCAGCGAGCCGGGGCGCATCTACGTAATGTCGAGCCATTACGACGACTGTAATGGAAACTGTACCGACGGGCTCGGCGTCGCGCCTGGTGCCGACGATAACGGTTCGGGAACCTCGGCGGTGCTGGAGGCCGCACGCGTCATGGCCGCAACGCATTTTCGCGGCACGATTATCTTCGCGTGTTTCGACGGTGAAGAGCTCGGGTTGTGGGGTTCCAACCACTTTGCAAAGGAGATGGCGGCGAAGCACGCGCCGATTCTCGCCGATCTCAATAACGATATCGTCGGAAATTCGAAGACGCATACGGGGCGCAGCGTCTTTCATACGCTCCGCATTTTCAGCGAAGCGCTCCCGCTCGGCGCGAAGCGCAAGCTCGTCAACCTGCTCGGCACCGAGAACGATTCGCCGTCGCGCGAACTCGCACGCTTTATCGTCTCGACCGATAAGATCTATCTCCCACACCTGCACATCCAGGAGATTTTCCGCGCCGACCGTTTTTTGCGTGGCGGCGATCAAGAATCGTTTCAGGGCGTCGGCTATCCGGCGATTCGCTTCACCGAGGCAAGTGAAGTCTTCGAACATCAGCATCAAAATGTTCGCGTACAAAATGGAATCCAGTACGGTGACCTGCCGCAATATATCGACCCGCAGTACCTCGCACAGTCGACGCGCGCCAACGTTGCGGCACTCGCCACGCTCGCCCTCGGCCCGGCTGCGCCGACGCACGTGCACATCGTGCTCGCGCACCTCGGCTACACGACGACGCTCCGGTGGCGCCGCTCGGCCGACGCCGTCGGCTACGAAGTTCTCTGGCGCAAAACCGATGCCGCAACCTGGCAGCACGTACGCGCGGTCGGCAACGTCACCACGGTGACGCTCCCCATCAGCTACGACGACGATCTCTTTGCGGTCCGCAGCGTCGACGCAAAGGGCCTCCGCAGCGTCGGCGTCTTTCCAACCCCCGTCCGTAAGTAAGGAAGCACTCCGTCATCGCGAGTAGCCGCCGTAGGCGGCGTATCGAGGGATCGCGCCGGTTTTGTCATCCCGAGTAGCCGCCGTAGGCGGCGTATCGAGGGATCGCGCCGGTTTTGTCATCCCGAGTAGCCGCCGTAGACGGCGTATCGAGGGATCGCGCCGGTTTTGTCATCCCGAGTAGCCGCCGTAGGCGGCGTATCGAGGGATCGCGCCGGTTTTGTCATCCCGAGTAGCCGCCGTAGACGGCGTATCGAGGGATCGCGCCAGTTTTGTCATCCCGAGTAGCCGCCCGTAGGGCCGCGTATCGAGGGATCGCTTTGCGCGCGCCTCGATACGCGGCCTTCGGCCGCTACTCGGCGTGACAGGCGCGCCTGATATGTTGGGATTGGCCGGGAAATCCGGCGGCTTCGCCTCGAATCTGGGGTGAAGTCCACTGTCGGCCACGCCGAAGGCGCCTCGGGCCTCGAGCCCGTTATCGAGATTGGCGACCGAC